>DATAOT010000084.1:0-13364 GCA_036265615.1 Aestuariivirgaceae bacterium | reverse complement strand
AACTGCGCGGCGGTGATCGAGCCGGCATTGCGGCCGCCGATGTTCTTCATGTCGGCGATGTCGCTGTCGATCATCTTGTCGTATTCCGGCGCCAGCGGCAGCCGCCACACTCTCTCGCCGGTCTCGATGCCCGCCTGCACGACCCGCTCGGCAAGCTCGTCATTGTTGCTGAAGAGCCCGGCATGCTCCTTGCCGAGGGCGACCAGGATGGCGCCGGTCAGGGTGGCGAGATCCAGCATGAATTTCGGCTTGAAGCGGTCCTGGCAGTACCACAGGGCATCGGCCAGCACGAGGCGCCCCTCGGCATCGGTGTTGAGCACCGCGATGGTCTGACCAGACGCCGATTTCACGATGTCGCCGGGCCGCTGGGCGTTTCCCGATGGCATGTTCTCGACGCACCCGACGATCCCGACGACATTGGACTTGGCCTTGCGCAGCGCCAGTGCCTTCATCAGCCCGACCACGCACGCCGCCCCCGCCATGTCGCCCTTCATGTCCTCCATGCCGGCCGCTGGCTTGATCGATATGCCGCCGGTGTCGAATGTCACCCCCTTGCCGATGAACGCGACCGGGGCATCGCCCTCCTTGCCGCCGTTCCAGCGCATGATCACGAGCCGCGCCGAATGGCCCGAGCCCTGCGCCACGGCGAGCAGCGCCTGCATGCCGAGCTTTTTCATCTCCTTGGGGGTGAGGACCTCGACCGCGAGGCCGATCTCCTTGAGGCGCTCGGCGCGTGCCGCCAGCTCCTCGGGATAGAGGATGTTGGCGGGTTCGTTGACCAGGTCGCGGGCGGTGGTCACGCCCTCGTCGACCGCATCCAGCGGCTGATAGGCCTTCTTGGCGGCCGCCGGCTGGTCCGCGAGCAGCGCCACCCGCTCGAGCTTGGGGCGGTCATTGGCCTTGGGCGACTTGTATTTGAGGAAACTGTAGGCGCGCAGCTTGAGCCCTGAGGCGAGGAGAGCCGCGACCTCGGGCTGTCCCAGCTCGGATTCACCGGGCATCTCGGCCGCCACGGTCGCTTCGCTGACCCGCCACCCGAGGAGGACGCCGCCGATGCCGCCGCCCACGAGCTCGACATCGCGGGCCTTCAGCTTCTCGGGATTGCCGACGCCATAGAGCAGAAGCCGGTCGGGACCGGCGCCTTCGGGAAGCACCAGGTCGAGAGTCTGGTCCTTCTTGCCCTCGAATGCCGCCTTTGCGATCGCTCGCTGCAGCGACCCCTTGCCGGCCTCGGCCAGCCTGTCGGCCATCGGCGGCAGCGTTCCGCCTTCTGCAACCAGAAGAACGAGCACGCCCTGCTTGGGCATAGCGGGGGGTGCGAAGCGGATCTTCATGGCGACGGGTCCCGGGAGTTCGATGCTTTGGCGAACACTTACAATCGGTGGCTCGTCCCGTCCATCCCGCTTCGTTGCCAGGACCCGGCGAACCGGTTTACTCTTTTTCAAGCAATTGATTCTGGCGACGAAATTCTCAAGCCGAGTGGCGCGCGAATGTGCTTCTCACAAGGGGTGGCGTGGGTGTAATAATGTGGAAGAATCCGTGATCCGGCCGTGGGGGGCGAACGATCGCGGATGGGGGACCGAAGCAGGGATCCGGGGATCGTGAAGCTGGTGACTATCACCAAACTGCACGACAGGTGGGCTTTGCCTTTCCTGACCGTCATCCTGTTGACATTGCTGGCTTTTTCGTTCCCCGGCACGGCCATCGCCGCGAAGTCGGACCTGATCCAGAAGTCGAACGAGCCGGAGAAGAAGAAGGGCCCCGCGATCCCCTTCCCGTCGCTCCATCGCCCGGCCAAGGGCTCGCCGGTCAACGTCGAGGCCGAGCATCTGACCTACGACCCCGCGACCGAGATCGCCGTCGCCACCGGCCAGGTGCGGATCATCTGGGGCCCCTACGTGCTCGACGCCACCAAGGTCACCTACAACCGCCGCACCGACCAGTTCAACGCCGAAGGCCAGGTCCGCATCATCGACCCGGGCGGCACGGTGCTCGAAGCCGACGTGGCGCAGATCGAGGACCAATTCCGCAACGGCTTTGCCCGGCATCTCCGGATGCTGCTGACCAATGACGCGACGCTCATGGCCGACTATGTCGTGCGACGGGACGGCAACCTCGCGGTCTTCGAACATGTCATCTACACGCGGTGCAAATATTGCGTGCTGCCGAACGGCGTGCCGTTCTGGCAGCTGAAGTCTGCCACGGTCGAGCATGACGAAGCGCTGAAGCGCATGTATCACCACAACGTCACGCTCGAACTTGCCGGCATCCCGGTGTTCTGGCTGCCTTACCTGTCGCATCCCGATCCCTCGGCCAAGCGCGCGAGCGGCTTCCTGACCCCGACCTTCTTCCATTCGACCGACTATGGGTTTGGCGTCGAAACCCCGTATTTCTTCAACCTCGCCCCCAATTACGATCTGACAGTGCGGCCGCGCTTCATGACCACCGACGGCGTCCTGGCGCAGGCCACATGGCGGCATCGGCTGGACGACGGCGTCTACACCGTCGATGCCGGCGGCATATACCAGACCGACACCGATCTGCCCCCGCCGGGCGACCGTCACTTCCGCGGCTTTGTCCGCACCCAGGGCGATTTCCGCATCAACCAGAAATGGACCTGGGGCTGGGACATCACGGGCACGACCGACGACACCTTCATGCGTCGTTACGACATCGACGAGCGCACCGAGCTCGACAACGTCGTCTATCTCACCGGCATCAACGACCGGAACTATTTCTCGGCGCGCGCCTATCAGTTCCAAGGCCTGCTCAAGGACGACAATGCTGCCCAATTCCCGATCGTCGCCCCCTATGTTCGGCACGATTACACCGTCGACCGTCCGATCTTCGGCGGCATACTCGGCTTCGACACCAACATCTATGGAGTGTTCCGCCAGGATCCGCTGATGCCCTACCCCACCGTCGAGCAGGGCACCCAGCAGCTGCGCGGCATCCTCCAGATGAATTGGCATCGCGAGGTGACGACCGCCGACGGCGTTCAGATCACCCCGTTCGGCCGTTTGCGGGGCGATGTCTATGCCAACAACAATCTGCCCGACGACAACGGGTCGCTTCCCAACGACGATGACCCGAGCAAGCTGCAGGGCGAGCAGGCCACGAGCCGCCTCCTGCCCACCGGCGGCATCGATCTGCGCTGGCCGTTCGTGCGCGGCGATGCCCTCGGCCAGCAGATCGTGACGCCCGTCGTGCAGGTGATCGCCGCCTCCGACGAGTTGGATCGCGACCGCATCGGCAATGAGGACGCCATCACGCTCGATTTCTCTGCGACGAGCCTGTTCCTGCAGGACCGCTTCACCGGCCTCGACCGTTTCGAGGGTGGCACGCGCGTCAATGCCGGCATGCTCTACACCCTGCTCTTCCCGCAGGGCGGCTTCGTCCGCGCGAGCGTCGGCGAGAGCTATCATGTCGCGGGTGCCAACAGCTTCCAGGACGATTCCGGTCTCGAGGACACCGCATCCGATATCGTCAGTGCGGTGGCGCTGCAGCCTTTCGAGAACTTCAGGCTCACCGCCGAGGCGCGGTTCGACGACCAGACATTCGATGTTCACGCCATGGAGGCGGGCATGAACTTCGACATCAACCGCCTCAATGCTGCCGTGAACTACGTTAATCTCGAACAGGAACCGATCTATGGCCGCGACGATGCGCGCCAGCAGATCTGGGCGACGGCAGATTATGCGCTTTATGGGGGCTGGAGCGTATTCGGCGGGTTCCGCTTCGACATCGAATCGGACAGCATGATCCGCAATGTTGTGGGTATTGGCTATGACTGCGATTGCGCCGATGTCCGCCTGTCCTATCAGGAAGAATACCAGAAGGACCGCGACATCGAGCCGAACCGTTCGATTCAGCTGTCGGTCCAACTCAAGACGCTGGGCGGGGGAAGCATCGGCGCAGGACTCTGAGGCGTGACTCCGGGATGGTGGCAAGCATGAGATATTTGCGGTGGAGCCTGTCGCTGCTGGCGCTCGTCGGGCTCCTCATCACCATGCTGTCGCCCTCGGCGGGTGCCACATCCTACCGCGTGCTGGTCACCGTCGACGACGAGCCGATCACCGATTATGACGTCGACCAGCGCATCAAGCTGCGCGAGGCCCTTGGCTACCGCCCGGAATCCGGCGATCAGCGCAAAAAGGTGCTGAACAGCCTCATCGATGATGTCGTGGTGCGCTCGGAGGCCAAGCGCAACAAGGTGGACATCACCGACAAGCAGCTCGACGAGGCGATCGAGAAACTGGCCAAGGGCTCCAACACGACCATCGACGGCCTGCGCGACAAGCTCAAGGAAAAAGGCGTGTCGTTCGGGGCTCTCAAGCGTCATGTCACCTCGACCATCGTGATGCGCTGGCTCATGAACAAGGATGGCCAGAAGAAGACCACTGCCGACCCGGCCGAGATCGATCAGCGACTGAACACCATCATGAACGATCCGCGCTTCAAGCCGATCCTGCTTTACGAGGTCATTCAGATCGACCTTCCGGTCGAGCAGAGCGCGGGCGCAATGCGTGACCAGCTTGTCTATGCCCGCGCCATCGAAGGCCGGCAGATCGTGGAGCGCTACAAGGGCTGTGGCTCGTTGCGCCAGGCGACGGACGGGGTCTTCAACGTCAAGATCAACAAGACGATCGAGGCGATGGCGGACAAGATGCCGCCCCAGATGCGCAGCGCGCTGGACCAGGCCGGTACCAAGCGATTGATCGGGCCGATGCCGTCTCAGGAGGGTGTCCGGTTGGTCGCCTTTTGCGGCAAGAAGACAGTGGCGCCGCCAAAGCCGACTCGGGAAATGGTGGAGAATCTGGTCCTCAACGAGAAATACTCCGCCTCGATGGAGGCCACCATCCGAGAATTGCGTCGCAAGTCCTTTGTCGATTACAAGGACGCCTCGCTGCAGTCGCAGTAATACCTGTGCATGCTCTAGAGGTTCCTTGGTCATGTCGGCGCTGCCGCTTGCCCTGACGATGGGCGAACCGGCGGGCATTGCCCCCGAAATCACCGCAGCGGCTTGGCTTGCGCTGGCCGACTGCGGCCCGCTCTTCGTGCTCGTCGGCGACGCCGGGCTGGTGCGCGAGCGGGCGCGGGCATTGGGCCGGGACATCGCGGTCACCGAGATCGACGACATTGCCGCCGCGGCAACAACCTTCCGCGACAGTCTGCCGGTTCTGCCCTGCCCGCTGACGCCGCTCGCTCCGGTCCCGGCGCCGGGGCGTCCCGATCCCGGCCAGGCCGGTGCGGTAATCCGTTCGATCGAGCGGGCGGTGGACCTGGCGTTAGCCGGCCAGGTCGCCGGCATCGTCACCAACCCGATCCAGAAGGAGACGCTCTACGCCGCCGGCTTCCGCCATGAGGGCCATACCGATTTCCTGGCCCATCTGGCGGTGAAGGCTGGTTATCCGGCCGAGCCGGTGATGATGCTGTCGGTCGGTTCGTTGCGCAGCGTGCCGGTGACCGTCCACATCCCGCTCAAGGATGTGCCGGGGCGCTTGTCGCAGGCAGCGATCGAGCGCCACGCCCGGGTGTTGGCGCACGGCCTCGCCCGTCGCTTTGGAATCGGGCGGCCGCGGCTTGCCGTCACCGGTCTCAACCCGCATGCCGGCGAGGGTGGCAGGATCGGCCGCGAGGAGGTGACGATCATCAGGCCGGCGGTGGAAGCTCTCAAGGCGGAAGGTCTCGACATCACGGGTCCGCTGCCGGCCGACACCGCCTTTCAGGCCGACAGCCGCAATCGTTATGATGCGATCATCTGCATGTATCACGACCAGGCGCTGATCCCGATCAAGACGATCGGCTTTCACGAGGGCGTCAACACCACGCTCGGCTTGCCCTTCATCCGCACCTCTCCCGACCATGGCACGGCGCTGGCGCTCGCCGGCACCGGCCGCGCCAATCCACAGAGCCTGATCGCGGCGCTCCGCCTCGCCGATCAGATGGCCCAAGCCGCACCATGACCGACGACCGCGACGCGCTGCCGCCGCTGCGCGACGTGATCGCCCGCCACGGGCTGATGGCCAGGAAGAGCTTGGGCCAGAACTTCCTTCTCGATCTCAATCTGACGCGGCGCATCGCCCGCGCTGCCGCCCCGCTCGAGGGACTGACGGTGCTCGAGGTCGGACCGGGACCCGGCGGCCTGACCCGGGCGCTTTTGGCGGAGGGCGCGAGCCGCATCGTGGCGGTGGAGCGCGATCCGAGAGCCCTGCCGGCTCTTCAGGATGTCGCCGCGGCCTACCCTGGCCGCCTCACCCTGATCGAGGCCGATGCCCTCGCCATCGACTGGAACGCCGTCGCGGGCGGGCGCGCCAAGGTCGTCGCCAACCTCCCCTATAACATTGCGACGGCATTGCTGGTGCGCTGGCTGACGGTTGCCGACTGGCCGCCCTTTTGGATCTCGCTCACCTTGATGTTCCAGAAGGAGGTGGCGGAGCGCATCACCGCAAGCCCGGGCAGCGATGCCTATGGCCGCTTGTCGGTTCTCGCGCAATGGCGCTCGATCGCGCGCCGCTTGTTCGACATCGACCGCCGCGCCTTCGTGCCGCAACCCAAGGTGACCTCCACCCTGGTCGAACTCGTGCCGCTGCCGCGCCCGGCGGTCAGCTGCCCGGTCGAGGCCCTCGAGCGGGTGACGGCAGCAGCTTTCGGGCAGCGGCGCAAGATGCTGCGCACCAGCCTCAAAGCGCTGGGCGGCGACACCGAGGCGCTCATCCGCGCTGCCGGCCTGCTGCCGACGCTGCGGGCCGAGGACGTGCCCGTGACCGGCTTCTGCCGGCTGGCAGCGATGGCAGGGAGTGAATAGTGAGTAGTGAATGGTGAGTAGTGGTGACCGAGTGCTGCCTACTCACTACTCACCATGTGGCGCGAAGCGCCACCTACAATTCCGTCAGCAGATTGCGCACGAAACCGGTGAGACCGGGGCGGCGGTGCCGCCGCAGCCGCTCGGCCGCCAGAATGGCGTCGATGTCGCGATCGGCATCCTCGAGCGTCGTGTTGACGATGACATAGTCATATTCCGGCCAGTGGCTGATCTCGGCCGCCGCCTCGGCCATGCGCTTGGCCACCACCGCCGCCGAGTCCTGGGCGCGCCCGATCAGCCGCCGCCGCAGCTCCTCGACCGTTGGCGGCAACACGAAAACGCTCACGAGGTCGTCGCGCATCACTTGCGACAGCTGCTGGGTGCCCTGCCAGTCGATGTCGAACAGCATGTCGCGGCCGGCAGCGACCGCCGCTTCGACGGGAGCGCGCGGTGTGCCGTAGCGGTGGCCGAACACCTCGGCCCATTCGAGCAGCTCGCCGTGCGCCACCATCTCGGCAAAGCGCCTGTCGTCGATGAATTGGTAGTCGATGCCCTCGGTTTCGCCGACCCGCGGCTTGCGCGTCGTCACCGATACGGACATCTCGAACAGCGGATCGCGGGCGAGCAGGCGACGCGACAACGTCGTCTTGCCGGCGCCCGACGGCGATGACAGAACCAGCAACAAGCCGCGGCGCGGCAGCTCCGGCGGCGACGGGCTCTGGCGCCTATTGGACATTCTGCACCTGCTCGCGAAACTGATCGATGACGGCTTTGAGCGCAAGCCCGGTTCGGATCAAGGCCGTGTCGGCCGCCTTGGAGCACAGCGTATTGGCCTCGCGGTTGAATTCCTGCGCCAGGAAATCGAGCCGCCGACCGACCGGCTCGCCCGACTCCAGCAGTTCCCGGGCTGCCTCGATATGGGCCCCCAGCCGATCGATCTCCTCCTGGATATCGGCGCGCGTGGCGAGAATGGCGGCCTCCTGATGAAGCCGGTCGGGATCAAGGCCGACGGCGGCGTCCATGAGACGGGCGAGCTGCTCCGCGAGCCGGCTCCGGATCAACCCGGCAACGCGGCTCTGGCCCTCCCGCGCCTCGGCGACGAGCCCGGCGATCTGATCGAGATGACCCTTCAGCACGCTCCCGAGCTTGGTGCCCTCGGCACGCTGCATGTCCTGCAGATGCCGGTACATCGCCTCGGCACTGGCCAGGATGGCGGCATTGCGCGCTGAGAGCTCCGCCTCGTTGCGCTCGGCTTCGCCAAGCTCGACGACCCCGGGCAGCGCCAGCACGCCCTCGACGGTCGGCGGCGGCGAGCCAAGCGTGGCTGCGAGCTCCCGGCCGATGCGCAGGAGCTCGGTCAGCACCGCCTGGTTGACCCGCACGGCGCCTGAGCGAAGCTCGTCCTTGAGCTGCAGCGTCACCTGCACGCTGCCGCGCCGCACATGGCGCGCCGCCCGCTCGCGCAGCTCCGTTTCGAGCGCCTCGAACCCGTTCGGCAGCCTGAGCCGCACCTCGAGCGATTTGCCATTGACCGCGCGCGCTTCCCAATGCCAGCGCCAGCCCCCCTCCTGGCCGTCGACCCGGGCAAATCCCGTCATGCTGGCGATCGCCATCTCAATCCTGCCGCGGCTTGGCTTTGGGCAGCGGCACAAGATGCCCGGCAATGGTGACGAGGCGGGTCCCCGGCGCCGGCTCCGGCGCCTTGCCGGCATCATTGTCGCTGGCCTTGCCGGCCGCATCATTGTCGCTGGCCTCGCCGGCGGCATCGTCCGGCGCCTTGCGCGCGTTATCCTCGGGCGCCTTAGCCGGCTCCTCGGCGCTGCTCGAAGCATCGCGCGCCTTGCCCTGGGCCGCCGCCTTCTCGGTCGCGAGCGCCTCGACCTTGCCCGGACCATCCTTGCCCGCCGCAGCCGCCGCCGCGGCTTCGGCCACCGCCGTTGCCGCAGCTTCGGTTACCGCTGTTGTTGTCGCCGCCGCGGCTGCCACCGCCGCCTCTTCGGCGATACGGCGGTCCTCCTCGATCTTCCGCCACTCCTTGACCTTCTCGGAATGTTCCGAGAGCGTCTTGGAAAAGACGTGCCCGCCGGTCCCGTCGGCAACGAAATAAATCTCTTCGGTCTCAGCCGGATTGAGCACGGCGCGGATCGCGTCGCGACCGGGATTGGCGATGGGCGTCGGCGGCAGGCCATTGATCCGGTAGGTGTTGTAGGCCGTCTTCTGCGAGATGTCGTCGCGGCTGATCGGACGGTCGAGCCGTCCCTTGCCGCCGACCAACCCGTAAATGATCGTCGGATCAGACTGCAGCCGCATGCTGCGCTTCAACCGGTTGAGGAAGACAGCGGCAACCCGCGCCCGCTCGGCCGGCCGGCTCGTCTCCTTTTCGACAATCGAGGCGAGGATCACCGCTTCTTCCCTGGACTTCACCGGCAGCTCCTTGGCACGGTGGTCCCACAGCTCGTCCAGGAGCTGCCGCTGCGCCAGCTGCATCCGCCCAACGAGCTCGGTCCGGGTGGTGCCGCGGGTATAGGTGTAGGTGTCGGGCAGGAGCACCCCTTCCGGCAGGTTTTCCGGCGCCGCCTCGACCAGCGCGTCCTGCGCATTGATCCGCTCGATGATCTGCGCCGTCGTCAGCCCTTCGGGAATGGTCAGGCGGTAGATCAGCGCCTTGCCCTCGGTGATCATTGTCAGCACCTGGCGCAGGCTGGCGGCGGCCGGAAATTCGTACTCCCCCGCCTTGAGCGACTTGCCGTGCAGCCGGGCATAGGCCGCCGCCACGATGAAGCCATAGGCGTGGGAGATGACCCCATGCTCCTTCAGCCGGTTGGCGATGTCCTCGGCATTCATGCCGCGCTCGACCACGACGGCGCCGACCCCGGTGAGCGGACCCGGGCGGTCGAATTCGCGCCCCGCATAATAGATGCCCACGGCAGCGATCAGCAGGGCCACCAGAAAACTTACCAGGAGCGAGCGGAAGGCCCGGAAAACCGCACTCCTGCGGCCGCGGCGGGGACCGGGCACCCGCGTTATTGCGACCTCTGGCTGATCATCCACTTCACGGGCTCCCGGTTCGGACGCCCCCACGTCATGCACAGGCGCGGAAGATGAGCGACGCGTTGGTGCCACCGAAACCAAAGGAATTCGACAGAACTGTGTTGATTTCCTTATGCCTGGGCTTGAGCGGGACCAAGTCGATCTCCGATTCGACGGACGGGTTTTCCAGATTCAACGTGGCCGGCGCGATTCCGTCGCGCATCGCGAGGATGGAAAATATGGCTTCGATGGCCCCGGCCGCCCCCAGCAGATGGCCGGTCGCCGATTTCGTCGATGACATGGCGAGGCCGTTCGCCTGGTTTCCCATCAGGCGCTCCACCGCACGAAGCTCGATCTCGTCGCCAAGCGGTGTCGAGGTGCCATGGGCATTCACGTAGTCGATGTCGCTAGCCGAGATCCCGGCCCGCTTCAGCGCCGCCCGCATGCAGCGATAGGCGCCGTCCCCGTCCTCGGCCGGCGCCGTGATGTGGTAGGCATCGCCCGACATGCCATAGCCGATGATCTCGCCATAGATCCGGGCGCCGCGCGCCCTTGCATGTTCGAGCTCCTCCAGGACCAGGATGCCGGCCCCCTCCCCCATGACGAAGCCGTCGCGGTCGCGGTCATAGGGGCGCGAGGCGCGCTCCGGCTGATCGTTGAAGCTTGTGGACAGCGCCTTGCAGGCGACGAAGCCGGCAATGCCGATGCGGCAGATTGCGCCCTCGGCACCGCCCGCCACCATGACGTCCGCGTCGTCGAGCGCGATCATCCGCGCCGCATCGCCGATCGAATGGGCGCCGGTCGAGCAGGCGGTTACGGCAGCGTGATTCGGCCCCTTGAAGCCATAGGCGATGGACACGATCCCTGAGCAGAGATTGATCAGGCTTCCCGGAATGAAGAACGGGCTGACCCGCCGTGGCCCCTTTTCATGGATGAGGATGGCGGTGGACTCGATCGACGGCAGACCGCCGATGCCCGAGCCGATAAGCACGCCGGTTCGGCAGCGCTCGTCCTCGTCCCTGGGTTGCCAGCCGGCGTCCGCTACCGCCTGCTTCGCCGCCGCCATGCCATAAACGATGAACTTGTCGTAGCGGCGCTGTTCCTTCGGCTCGACCCAGTGGTCGGGATTGAACGTCCCGTCGCTCCCGTCGCCGGTCTTGACCTCGCAGGCAATGCGGCATGGCATGTCGGAGGCGTCGAACCGGGTGATCGGCCCGGCTCCCGACCGGCCGGCGATCAGCCGCTTCCAGCTTTCTTCGACACCCGTCGCCAGGGGAGTGACGAGACCGAGACCCGTGACGACGACTCTGCGCATTGGGGCGAAATTCCTTCGAGCTCAGTTGCCAATCGACAGCGAGATACCGGAAGGGAAATGCAGCGTCAGGCTTGATTCTTCTCGATGAATTTCACGGCATCGCCCACCGTCTGGATGGTTTCCGCCGCATCATCGGGGATCTCGATCCCGAATTCCTCCTCGAACGCCATCACGAGCTCGACCGTGTCGAGGCTGTCGGCGCCAAGATCGTCGATGAAGCTTGCCTCCGGCGTGACCTTCTCGGCATCGACGCCGAGATGCTCGACGACGATTTTCCTGACCCGTTCAGCAACGTCGCTCATAGTGCTTCCTCTGTTCTGCCCCTTTCGGGCGGCAATCGTTGTGTCACGCCTGAGGCCAGCCCCCGGGCCTTTCAGTCAATCTTCGCTCGGCCAGGATTAACCCCCTCTGGATTCGGCGGCCTATTATCACATTTTCCGGCGGCAGAGAAAGGGCCCGCAAACCGCCCGCACCACCCTGTCCCGCCTCAAATCATGACCATGCCGCCATTCACATGGATGGTCTGGCCAGTGATATAGGACGCCTCGCGGGAAGCGAGAAACGCCACCGCGGCCGCCACTTCCTCGCCGATTCCCAGCCGTCCCATCGGCACGGTGGTCAGGACCGCCGCACGGCGCTTGTCGTCGAGCACGGCGGTCATCGCCGTCTCGATGAAGCCGGGCGCCACGCAGTTGACGGTGATGTTGCGGCCGGCCAGCTCCTGGGCAAGCGCCTTCGACATGGCGGCGAGGCCTGCCTTGGCGGCGGCATAATTGGCTTGTCCGGCATTCCCGGTTGCGCCGACGACCGAGGTGATCGAGACGATCCGCCCATAGCGCCGCCTGATCATGCCGCGCATGACGGCCCGCGACAGCTTGAAGGCGGCGGTAAGATCGACCGCCAGCACCTCGTCCCATTCCGAATCCTTCATGCGCATCCCGAGATTGTCCCGGGTAATCCCGGCATTGTTGACCAGGATGTCGACCTTGCCCAGAGTGGCTTCCGCCGCCGCAATGAGCGAATCCGCGGCACCCTCATGGGCGAGATCGGCCGGCACCGCATGCGCCTGCCCGCCAAGCTCGCGCGCAAGCCCTTCGAGCACCTCGGTGCGCGTTCCCGTCAGCGCCACGCTCGCGCCCTGGGAGTGAAGGGCGCGGGCGATCGCCGCGCCGATGCCGCCGGTCGCTCCCGTGACCAGCGCGGCGGATCCGGCAAGATCGAACATGGCTGGCATCGTCAGCTCCTCAACAGCTCGGCTGCCGCAGCGATCTCGTCGGGGGTCGATGCGGCGATGCACTTCGCCTCGGGCAGCATGCGTTTGCTCAAGCCGGTGAGCACCCGGCCGGCACCGAGCTCGACCAGAAGGCTCGTGCCCTCCCCGCCAAGATAGCCGATCGACTCGCGCCAGCGAACCACCCCCGTGACCTGGGCGATCAGCGCCTCGCGGATGGCGGCCGGATCGCGCAAGGGCGCCGCCGTGACATTCGCGACGACCGGCACCGTCGGCCGCCTTAGATTGACCGCGCTCAACGCCTCCGCCATGACCTCGGCGGCAGGCTGCATCAGGGCGCAATGGAAAGGCGCGCTCACCGGCAGCAGCACGGCCCGCTTGGCGCCGCGCGACCTGGCGATGTCGACCGCCCGTTCGACCGCCTGACGATGGCCGGACACCACGACCTGGCCCGGGGCATTGTCGTTGGCTGCCTCGCACACCTGGCCCTGGGCGGCTTCCGCCGCAACAGCCACCGCCGCCTCATGGTCGAGGCCGATGAGCGCCGCCATGGCCCCCGTGCCGACCGGCGTCGCCCGCTGCATGGCCCGGCCGCGGATCTGCAGCAGCCGGGCGGCATCGGACAAGCTGAAGCTGCCGGCTGCCGCCAATGCCGAATATTCGCCGAGCGAGTGGCCGGCGACGAAGCGCGCCGTGCGGGCAACACCGATGCCGAACTCCGCACCGAGCACGGCCAGCGCTGCCATCGACACCGACATCAGCGCCGGCTGCGCATTCTCGGTCAGCATCAGCCGGTCCTCCGGCCCTTCCCACATGATGCTGGAGAGCTTGAGGCCGAGAGCCTCGTCGACCTCGTCGAACACGGTCCGCGCCGCGGTGAACTGCTCGGCAAGGGCATGGCCCATGCCGACCTGCTGGCTGCCCTGGCCCGGGAAGGTGAACGCGACCGACATCGAGGCTTTGAGAGGTTCCCACTCCGTGAT
>DATAOT010000083.1:0-4179 GCA_036265615.1 Aestuariivirgaceae bacterium | reverse complement strand
CGGCCGACGCCCGCCCGCTTGAGGGGATCGCGCTCGGCGTCAAGGATTTGTTCGCCACCCGCGACGTGCGCACCACCGCGTGCTCGCACATCATCGACAATTTCGCGCCGACCTACGAGTCGACGGTGACCGCGCAGCTCTGGCGCGACGGCGCGGTGATGCTGGGCAAGCTCAACAACGACGAGTTCGCGATGGGCTCGTCGAACGAGACCAGCCGCTTCGGGCCGGTGGTCAACCCGTGGCGGCGAAAGGGCTCCAACACGCCGCTGGTGCCGGGCGGCTCCTCGGGCGGGTCGGCCGCGGCGGTGGCGGCGCGCCTGTGCCTGGGCGCCACGGCCACCGACACGGGCGGCTCGATCCGCCAGCCGGCCGCCTTCACCGGCACGGTGGGCATCAAGCCCACCTATGGCCGCTGCTCGCGCTGGGGCATCGTCGCCTTCGCCTCCTCGCTCGACCAGGCGGGACCGATTGCCCGCGATGTCACCGACGCCGCCATCATGCTGCGCTCGATGGCAGGCTACGATCCGATGGATTCGACCTCGGTCGATGTGCCGGTGCCGGACTACGCGGCGGCGCTCGCCAGCGATATCAAGGGTCTCAGGGTCGGCATTCCCCGCGAATACCGCGTCGACAACATGCCGCCCGAGATCGATGCCCTGTGGAAGCGCGGCGCCGAATGGCTGAAGGACAGCGGCGCCGAGATCGTCGACATCTCGCTGCCCCACACCAAATACGCGCTCCCCGCCTATTACATCGTGGCTCCGGCCGAGGCTTCGTCCAACCTCGCCCGCTATGACGGCGTGCGCTACGGCCTGCGCGTGCCTGGCGAGGATGTCGTGTCGATGTATGAGAACACCCGCGCCGAGGGCTTCGGCGCGGAAGTGCGGCGGCGCGTGCTGATCGGCACCTATGTGCTGTCAGCCGGCTATTACGATGCCTATTATGTCCGGGCGCAGAAGATCCGGACCTTGATCAAGCGCGATTTCGACGAGGCGTGGAGCAAGGTCGATATCGTGCTGACGCCGGCAACGCCTGGCCCTGCCTTCGCGCCGGGCGACATCACCGATCCGGTCGAGATGTATCTCTGCGACATCTTTACGGTCACCGTAAACATGGCCGGCCTGCCCGGGCTTGCGCTGCCCGGCGGCCTGAGCGCAGACGGGCTGCCGCTGGCGCTGCAACTGATCGGACGGCCGTTCGACGAGGAGACGCTGTTCCGCGCCGGCAAAGCGATCGAAAAAGCGGCCGGCCGGTTCACGGCCTCGCGCTGGTGGTCGTGAAGCCGACTACCGCCCGTTGATTGCAGCCTGGCGGTCGCGCAACCACGAGGCCTAATTGCCGAAACGGACAACGTTCCTGTAGGCTGGGATCTGCATGTACGCATCCGGCGTGTGTGGCGGTGAGGTCACAAGAACGACATTTGTGCATCAATTTCCGTGAACGGCCACAATCGTTCTTCTTTCCGCCCCAAAACGCCAATAGCTTCAATCTGTCGCGGCACATGACGCGAGGGAGAAGTCCCTTGGCCGCGAAGGTGCTTCAGCGAGAGGGCGTACCCAATGATCCACGTCCGCGTGGATTGGAAGAGGCTTTTACGGCCGTTTTGAAGGGCTGCGTGCGTCTAGACGTAGAACAACAGCACAAGCCCGATCAGGGAGTACAGGGTCGTCCATGGACGCCAAGACGTCGCTCAAGCAGAAGCTGCCCAGCCGGCATGTAACCGAGGGACCGCAACGCGCTCCGCACCGCTCCTATTACTACGCGATGGGGCTTACGCGCGAGCAGATTCATCAGCCTTTCGTCGGCGTGGCGACGTGCTGGAACGAAGCGGCTCCCTGCAACATCGCGCTGATGCGCCAGGCGCAGGCGGTGAAGCAGGGCGTTGCCGCCGCCAGGGGGACGCCGCGCGAATTCTGCACGATCACCGTGACCGACGGCATCGCCATGGGTCACCAGGGCATGAAGTCGTCGCTGGTATCGCGCGAGGTGATCGCCGATTCGGTCGAGCTGACGATACGCGGCCACTGCTATGACGGGCTGGTCGGCGTGGCGGGATGCGACAAGTCGTTGCCGGGCATGATGATGGCCATGTGCCGTCTCAATGTCCCGTCAATCTTCATTTATGGCGGCTCTATCCTGCCGGGGACCTTCCGCGGCCGGCCGGTGACCGTGCAGGACGTGTTCGAGGCGGTGGGCCGTTATTCGGTCGGCGCCATCTCCGAAACCGATCTCGACGAGCTCGAGCAGGTGGCCTGCCCGTCGGCGGGCGCGTGCGGGGCGCAGTTCACCGCCAACACGATGGCCACGGTGTCGGAAGCGATCGGCCTCGCTTTGCCTTATTCCGCCGGTGCGCCGGCACCTTACGAGCTGCGCGACCGCTTCTGCATGGCAGCGGGCGAGCAGGTCATGGACCTCATTCGGCAGAATATCCGTCCCCGCGACATCGTGACCTTGAAGGCGCTCGAGAATGCGGCGGTTGTGGTGGCGGCTTCCGGCGGCTCGACCAATGCGGCGCTGCATCTGCCGGCGATCGCGCATGAGTGCGGCATCGCCTTCGATCTCTTCGATGTCGCCGAGATCTTCCGCCGCACCCCCTACGTCGCCGATCTCAAGCCGGCCGGCAAATATGTCGCCAAGGACCTGTTCGAGGCGGGGGGGATTCCACTCTTGATGAAGACCCTGCTCGATCACGGCTTCCTCCATGGCGACTGCCTGACGGTGACGGGAAGGACCATCGCCGACAATCTGCGCAGCGTCGCGTGGAACGACGAGCAAGACGTCGTCCATCCGGCCGACCGGCCGCTCAGCCATACCGGCGGCGTGGTGGGGCTCAAGGGCAATCTCGCGCCGGACGGGGCGATCGTGAAGGTTGCCGGCATGAAGAACCTGAAATTCACCGGACCGGCCCGCTGCTTCGACAGCGAGGAGGCTTGTTTCGAGGCTGTCACCAAGAAGCGCTACCAGGAAGGCGAGGTCCTGGTGATCCGCTATGAGGGACCGCGCGGCGGTCCCGGCATGCGCGAGATGCTGGCCACCACGGCAGCCCTTTACGGCCAGGGCATGGGAGACAAGGTGGCGTTGATTACCGATGGTCGGTTTTCAGGTGCAACGCGGGGTTTCTGCATCGGGCATGTCGGTCCGGAAGCAGCCGTGGGCGGCCCGATCGGGCTCCTGCACGACGGCGACGTGATCGAGATCGATGCCGAGAAGGGGACGCTGGCGGTTCATCTGAGCGACCGCGAGCTGGCCGAAAGGCAAAAGGACTGGCACCCGCGCGACCATGGCTACGGCTCTGGCGCGATCTGGAAATTCGCCCGCGATGTCGGGCCAGCACGGTTCGGCGCCGTGACCCATCCTGGAGGTCAAGGTGAGAGTGTGTGTTATGCGGACATATAGGAAAGACTGCCGGACAGGAGGGGCAGGTCGGATCCTGCTTGCTCTCGCCTTGCTGGGCGGGACGGCAGTGTTCGACATCGCCCCGGGCGCGGCCCAGGAGAATGACAGCTTCGGCTCGCCCTTCTATTCCTTCGTGCCGGCCAAGCCCGATTCCGAATTGCCGAAGCTCGGCGATGTGTCGCTGTGGCGCGACGACATGAAGATGGCCAAGCAGGCCTATGGCAACGGCGACTATGTGCGGGCCCGCGACCATCTCGAGAAGGCGTCGAATTCCGGCAATCTGATCGCCACCTGGTATCTCGGCGACATGTACCGCACCGGCAAGGGCGTCGCGCCCGATATCGGCAAGTCGTTCGGCTATTACCGGCAGGTGGCGCTCGCCTACGACTCGGAGCAGCCCAACCGCAAGCTGATGCGGATCACGGTCGATGCGCTGGTCAGGGTTGCCGACATCTATCGCGACGGGGCGCCGAATTACGGCATCCACAAGGATCCGGTGCGCGCCTACAATCTCTATTCGACGGCAGCCGGCCACGGCCATCCGGCGGCGATCTATGCGATCGGCGTCATGTATCTCAACGGGCAGGGCGTCAAAAAGATGCCCGACCAGGGAATACGCTGGCTCATGCGGGCGGCCCGCAAGCGCTATGCGCCGGCCGAGGCGCTGCTCGGCGACCTGCATTATGACGGCATCCAGGTGAAGCAGGACAAGGCCAAGGCGGTGATGTGGTACACGCTGGCCCGCCAGACGGCGCGGCCGGATTCGTTCCCGCAGATCATCTC
>DATAOT010000082.1:0-7525 GCA_036265615.1 Aestuariivirgaceae bacterium | reverse complement strand
GTGGAGCCAGGAAATCGCCGGCAGCCAGACGCCATGGGTGGCCGGCGATTATGTATTCGTGATTTCCAACCGGGCGACGCTGGCTGCGGTCGCCAAGCGCAACGGCGCGGTGCGCTGGTCGGTCACCCTGCCGGGCGCCGGGACATGGGCCGGACCGGTGGTCGGCGGCGGGCGGCTGCTCGTGGTCGGCTCGGCCGGGCAGCTCGTGTCGGTCTCGCCGCAGACCGGCCAGACCCTGAGCACGATCACTCTCGGCGAGAAGTTCTTCATCGCGCCGGTGATCGCCAACGGCACGATCTATCTCCTCTCCGATGCCGGGACGCTGATCGCCCTTCGCTAAAAGCCAGGACCCTTTGAGTTGGCGAGTCGGCGCCTCCAATTCTCCCTTCTCCCCGCGGAGTGGGGAGAAGGTGGCCCGGAGGGGCGGATGAGGGGCTTTCTTATCGGCCAGACGACCCCTCACCCGGACGAGGTCTTCCGCTATGTCGCGCAATACAATGCGCGAGATGTCATCTCCGAGATGGATCCGGAGAGCTGGGTCAGATCTCCCGACAGCGTCCCCTTTGATTTGCGCAAGGATGGGCCAGGACGCGATCAAGCTCGCTTCGGTCATGGCGTTCGATCCGGACGTGCCAATGAAGCACGTGCTCACGTCCTCAACTTCGTCAAGCATGAGGCACCGGGCGCACCCAAGCCGGTGCGCGATGCCCTGTTGAATGCGGTCAACGAGCTATTTGTCCAGTTGAACAAGAGCGCGATTGCTGAATTCAATGATAGGGCGTGGGAGCTCGTGCACCAGTTCCTCGCCAAAGCGCCGTTCCGCATCTGAGAGCCGTTTCAGCAGGCTACACCTGACCACATCATGCTCTAAGATGGCGGCCCATGAGTCCCGTGGTGGTGATCGTGGGCCGGCCCAATGTCGGCAAGTCGACGCTGTTCAACAGGCTGGCCGGCCGGCGGCTGGCGCTGGTCGACGACACGCCAGGAGTCACCCGCGATCGCCGCGAGGCCGACGGCCGCCTGGGCGAGCTCCGATTCCGCATCGTCGACACCGCCGGCCTCGACACTGCCCCCTCGGGCAGCCTCGCCGACCGCATGCGCCGGCAGACCGAGGCGGCCATTGCCGATGCCGATGTCTGTCTCTTCGTCGTCGATGCCCGGGCCGGCGTGACGCCGCAGGATCGGCAGTTCGCCGACATCGCCCGTCGCTCGGGAAAACCGGTGCTGGTCATCGCCAACAAATCGGAAGCTTCGGCCGGCGAGGCGGGGCGGCTCGAAGCCTATGAGCTGGGCTTGGGCGAGCCGATCCCGCTGTCGGCGGCGCATGGCGAGGGTCTTGATGCGCTCTACGAGGCGCTCAAACCCCTCATCGGCGAGTCCGAGGAGGAGAGTGTCGCGGCAGAGGAGGGGGACGAAGCGGAGGAGGACACGGAGCAGGCGGCCGTCGACCGACCGCTCCGGCTTGCCATCGTCGGCCGGCCCAATGCCGGGAAGTCGACCTTGATCAACAGCCTGATCGGCTCGGAGCGCCTGCTCACCGGGCCCGAGGCCGGCATCACCCGGGATGCCATCGCGATCGACTGGGACTGGCGCGGCCACAAGATCACGCTGTGGGACACGGCCGGCATGCGCCGCCGCGCCCGGATCAGCGACAAGCTGGAGAAGCTGTCGGTTTCCGACGCCTTGCGGGCCGTCCGCTTCGCCGAGGTCGTTGTCATGGTGATCGACGGCGCCGCCGCCCAGCCGCTGGAAAATCAGGACCTGCAGATTGCCCAGATGGTCGCCGAAGAGGGCCGGGGCCTGGTCATCGCGGTCAACAAATGGGACCTTGTCGCCGATCCTGGCCGGCGGCTGCGGGAGATCGAGGAAGCGGTGCGGACGCAGCTTCCGCAGGTGGCGGGCGTGGCGGTCGTCGCGCTCTCGGCGCTAAGCGGGCGCGGCCTCGACAAGCTGATGCCGGCGGTGATCGAAACCGCAAGGATCTGGAACCGGCGCATCCCGACGGCCAAGCTCAACCGCTGGCTCGAAGATCAGGTCGAGCGGCACCCGCCGCCGGCTCCGGGCGGCAGGCGGATCAAGCTGCGCTACATGACCCAGGCCAATGCCCGGCCGCCATCCTTCGTCATCTTCTCGTCGAGCGCGCCGGAACTGCCCGACAGCTATCTGCGCTACCTTGCCAATGGCTTGCGCGAGTCGTTCGAGCTCTGGGGCACGCCGATCCGGATCCACCTGCGCAAGCCCAAGAACCCCTATGCCGGCAAGCGGTGATTATTTGCCAGGCCGGGCCCCGATGCGCCGGCGATCGACTCGGCGGGCGGCGAGCGAAAAGCCGATCACCATCAGATAGAGCGTGATGCGGCCGAGCGTCTCGACGATGATCCCCGCTGCCCTCAGCATGACAGAACCTCCAGCCCCGGCTTAGAGCATGCCCAACTGTGCCGGATTCTGGTTAACCATTTATTATGGAAGAGAACGCTCAAGCTCCGTCCCATGTTCCTCAAAGCCTGGCGGCAAGGCAGTTGCCAGAGGGCTCAATGGCGTTCGCGGAATTGACCGTCGCGCAAATCGAAGATGGCGCCGGTGACGGTCAGGGCGGGGTCGAGCAGCGGCAGGAGTGCGGCGGCGACGGCTTCGGGCGGCGGCAGGGTTTCGGGGTCCTCCCCCGGCATGGCCTCAGCCCGCATGCGCGTGCGGACCGGACCAGGGCTCACCAGATTGACCCGCAGATTGGTGGTTGCCGTCTCCGCCGCATAGGTTTTGACCAGCGCCTCGAGCGCTGCCTTGGAAACCGCGTAGGGGCCCCAATAGGCGGGGACCCGGCGGGCGGCTCCCGAGGTGACGAACAGCGCCCGGCCGCTGTCGGACTGGCGCAGAAGAAGATCGAGCGACCGGATAAGACGCCAATTGGCAGTGACATTGACCGCCATCACCTCGTCCCACAGCTTCGGATCGACATGGGCGAGCGGGGTCAATCTTCCAAGGATCCCGCCATTGCCGATGAAAATGTCGAGCTTGCCAAAACGCTCGAACAGTGCTGCCCCGAGCCGGTCCAGCGCCGGATAGTCCCTAAGGTCGGCGGGGACCAGGGTGGCGGTGCCGCCGGCGATTCGGATGGCGTCGTCGAGCTCCTCGAGGCCGCCCACGGTTCGCGCCAGAGCGACGACATGCGCTCCTTCCGCCGCGATCGCGCTCGCGACCGCATAACCAATGCCGCGCGATGCGCCGGTGACAAGGGCGACGCGACCGCTGAGCCGCCCCGGCATGGTCAGCCTGCTTCGGCGAGAAGCGAGAGCTGTCGCGGGCTGCGGGTTGCCGCCTGATCGGTGAGCGGGGTCGGATAGTCGCCGGTGAAGCAATGGTCGGTGAATTGCGGCCTGACCGGGTCGCGTCCCGGATAACCGACCGCCCGGTAGATGCCGTCGACGGAAATAAAGGCCAGCGAGGCGACACCGATGAAGGCCCGCATCTCCTCGAGCGTGTGATTGGCGGCAAGCAGCGCCCGCTGTTCCGGGGTATCGATGCCGTAGAAATCCGGATGGGTGATCGGCGGACTCGCGATGCGCATATGGACCTCGCTCGCACCTGCCTCATACATCATCTGCACGATTTTGACCGAGGTGGTGCCGCGCACGATCGAATCATCGACCAGAACGATGCGGCGGCCGGCGATGACCGAACGGTTGGCATTGTGCTTCAGCTTGACGCCGAGCGCCCGGATCTGCTGCGTCGGCTCGATGAAGGTGCGTCCGACATAGTGGTTGCGGATGATCCCGAGCTCGAAGGGGATGCCTGAGGCCTTGGCATAGCCGAGCGCCGCCGGGACGCCCGAATCCGGAACCGGTATCACCACGTCGGCGTCGGCCGGCGACTCGCGGGCAAGCTCCTCGCCCATGGTCTTGCGGACCTGATAGACCGAGCGGCCGCCGACCACGCTGTCGGGCCGGGAGAAGTAGATGTATTCGAAAATGCACGGCCGCGCCGCCACCCGCGGAAAGGGGAAATGCGATTCGATCCCGTCGTCGGAGATCACCACCACCTCGCCGTTCTCGATGTCGCGGATATAGCGGGCGCCAATGATGTCGAGGGCGCAGGTCTCGGAGCAGAGAATATAGGCGCCATTGAGCTCGCCGAGCACGAGCGGCCGGATGCCGAGCGGGTCGCGGGCGCCCATCATCTTCTTGTTGGTGAGCACGACCAGCGAATAGGCGCCCTCGAGCTGGCGCAGACAGTCGACGAAGCGGTCGACCATGCGCGGCTTCTTGGAGCGGGCGACGAGATGCAGGATCACCTCGGTGTCGGAGGTCGACTGGCAGATGGCGCCGGTGGCGACGAGCTCGCGCCGCAACGTCAGGCCATTGGTGAAGTTGCCGTTGTGACCAACGGCGAAGCCGCCGGAGGCAAGCTCGGCAAAGAGCGGCTGGACGTTGCGCAGTATGGTCTCGCCGGTGGTCGAGTAGCGGACATGGCCGATGGCGGCGCGGCCCTGCAGGCGGGCGATGATGTCGGGCTTGGAGAAGCCGTCGCCGACAAGGCCGAGACGGCGCTCGGAGTGGAAGCGCCTGCCGTCGAAGGCGACGATGCCGGCCGCCTCCTGGCCGCGATGCTGGAGCGCGTGCAGCCCGAGCGCGGTCAGGGCAGCGGCATCGTCATGGCCGAAGATGCCGAACACGCCGCATTCCTCGCGCAGCGTGTCACCGTCGAGGTCGAAGGCGGGCTCTCCCGGCTGCAGGTCCATGCTCAATTGCCCTCTTGACCACCGAAATTGGGTTGATCCTGCTGCTGCGGAGGCGCGGGCTGGGGGTTGGCCGGAGCGGCCGGTGCACCCTGCGTGCTCTCGATCATCTGATCGATGGCATTGCGCTGGGTGTCGCGGTAGCCGCTGCCCTGGTCCTCCTCGCCAGGCTCGGCCTGCGAGGGCTGGGTGGCCGCCGAGGGTGGGCCGGACTCGATCGAGGTCATGTTCTGGATGCGCTCCTGGATCTGCGCCGGAAGCATCGAGACCGCCGTGTTGCGGACAGACTGGACGATGGGCAGGAACCGCGCCGTGCGCACCACCTCGTCCTGCTTGTCGCGGGGCACGAACAGGTCATAGAAGAAATAGGCGATCACCACCAGCAGCAGGCCGCGGACCAGGCCATAGGCGAAGCCGAGGGTGCGGTCGAAGGGACCGACCGGAGCATCGAGCACCCAGTCGGAGATCTTGATGCTGATCAGCGACATGATGATCAGCACCACCAGGAAGACGCCGGCGCCGACCGCGATCTTGGCGGCGATCTCCTGGGGTATGTATTGCTGGGCGGCGGCCACGATCTGCGGATTGAGGGCGCTGGCGAGGCCGGCAAGGCCGGCGACGCCCCAGGCGATCAGCGACAGCACCTCGCGGGTGAAGCCGCGGGCGAGCGCCAGCAGACCGGAGATCAGCATGATCACCGCGACGACAAGATCCGTCCATTGGAAGTGCATGAGGGCTCCCGAAGTCGCCAATGCCGAAACGCGCACACTATATAGGGCGGTTTCACCCTTCTGTCACAGGGCGGAGCAGGGGTTTTACCCCCGTCCTTTCCTGCCGCGGCAAGCCTGCCACCCAAGCGACGAGGTCGCTCACGGTTTCGACCCGCCTGAGCCGCAAATGGCGCGGCGCCGCCAGTTCGCCGCCATTACCGGCGATCACCGCCGACGTCAACCCGAGCTTTGCCGCCTCCTTGAGCCGCTGCTCGCTCTGGCCGACCGGGCGGACGGCTCCGGAGAGCGCGATCTCGCCGAACAGCACGGCCTCTGCGGGCAGCGGCGCGCCGTGGAGCGAGGAGACGAGGGCGGCGGCAGCCGCGAGATCGGCCGCCGGCTCGCGCACCTTCAATCCGCCCGCGACATTAAGGTAAACGTCATGGGCGCCGATGCGCAGCCCGGCCCGGGCCTCGAGCACGGCCAGGATCATCGCCAGGCGGTTGGAATCGAAGCCGACGACGGCGCGCCGCGGGGTGCCGAGCGGCGAGGGCGAGACCAGGGCCTGCACCTCGGTCAGCACCGGGCGGGTGCCCTCCATGCCGGCCAGGATTGCCGAGCCCGGGGCATCGGTCTCGCGCGACGAGATGAAGAGGCGCGACGGGTTCTGCACCTCGCGCAGGCCCCGGTCCGACATCTCGAAGACGCCGATCTCGTCGGTGGGGCCGAAGCGGTTCTTGACTGCCCTCAGGATGCGGAACTGGTGGCCGCGGTCGCCCTCGAAATAGAGCACGGTGTCGACCATGTGCTCGATCACCCGCGGGCCGGCAATCTGCCCGTCCTTGGTGACGTGGCCGACCAGCAGCACGGCGCTCGACTTGTGCTTGGCGAAGCGGATCAGCGCCTCGGTGCCGGCCCTGAGCTGCGACACCGTGCCCGGGGCAGATTCGACGGCCGGAGACCACAGGGTCTGGATCGAGTCGATGACCGTCACCGCCGGCGGGCGGCCGTCGCTCAGGGTGGCGAGCACGTCGGAGAGGTTGGTCTCCGCCGCCAAGAGCACCGGCGCATCGGCAAGCCCGAGCCGCTCGGCCCTGAGCCTGATCTGGGCGATTGCCTCCTCGCCGGAGATGTAGACGGTGGCATGGCCGGCACGGGCCAGGGCCGCCAGGGCCTGGATCAGCAGCGTCGACTTGCCGATCCCGGGATCGCCGCCGATCAGCACGGCGGAGCCCGGCACCAGACCGCCGCCGGTCACCCGGTCGAATTCGGCGAGGCCGCTCTCGATGCGCCGCAAAGGCGGCTCGTCGCCCTTGAGCGGCACCAGGCGGCCCGCCTTCCCCTTGGGCATCCCCGCTCCCTTGGCGCCGGGCAGCGGCGCCGCCGCGGCCTCCTCAACCAGCGCGTTCCATTCGCCGCAATTGTCGCAGCGCCCCGCCCATTTGCTAAAAGCCGAGCCGCAGGCCTGGCAGACAAAGCGCAGCTGACTCTTGGCCATGCCGACTCGCTCGCGGTGTTTCCGTTCCGTTCTGATCCTGCGACGACGTTGCTGTCAAGGCTCGGGCCTTGCGTTATCGTCACAATACCGTCCTGTTCCCATCTGAATGTTCGGGAAAATTCTCAAGGAGTGGACAATGAACAGATATGCGACGGCCGTCTGGCACGGCGGCATCAGCGACGGGCACGGCCACATCACGGTGCAGAGCGGCGTGCTCTCCGACCAGGACTATTCGTTCAAGTCGCGGTTCCAGGACGAGTCCGGACGGCTCGGCACCAACCCCGAGGAGCTGATCGCGGCCGCCCATGCCGGTTGCTTCGCCATGGCGCTGTCGCATGCGCTCGGCCAGGCCGGATTCACCCCGGATGAGCTCGACGCCCGGGCCGATGTCAGCATCGAGCCGAAGGATGGCGGCTTCGCCATCACCAGGAGCCGGCTGACGCTCGAGGCGCGGGTGCCCGGCATCGACCAGGCCAAGTTCAAGGAGATCGCCGAGCAGGCCAAGGCCAACTGCCCGGTGTCGAAGGCGCTGGCCGGCGTCGAAATTTCGCTGGACGCCAAGCTCGCCTGACGCCACATTGCTCA
>DATAOT010000081.1:0-5014 GCA_036265615.1 Aestuariivirgaceae bacterium | reverse complement strand
CGCCCGACGCGGCGAGCGCCGCCATGACCCCGACGCAGCCACCGGCAAGAAGTGAACGCAATGCGTGGGCGCGAAACCCACTGCCCGACACGACAAACATGACCGCCCCCGGCTGGTTGATGGGCCGAACTCGCCCGCGCCTGTTTTAGCCGGGCCGGGACGGTTCAGCAACCCTGAGATGAACCCCGGATGCAATCACAGCCGGTAAGGGGGCTGGTGAGAGGTGCAGTAGGCAATAGGCAATAGGGAATAGGGAAGGACACAGCTCATTGCCTATTGCCTATTGCCTATTGCCTTAAAGTGGCTGCTGGAAACCCGGCCGCGGCGCGTTCATCATGCGGAAATGACCGGATCGGCCGCCATCGAGTGCCGCAATCTCTACAAGATCTTCGGGCTGAGGCCCGAGGCAGCGCTCGCCGCCTTGCAGCAGGGTCTCGGCAAGCCGGAGATCAAGTCGAAATATGACAGCGTGGTCGGCGTCCATGACGTCAGCTTCTCCGTCGAACCTGGCGAGGTCTTCTGCATCATGGGCCTGTCGGGGAGCGGCAAATCGACCCTTGTCAGGCACATCAACCGGCTGGTCGAGCCGACGGCCGGCAGCATCTTCATTCAAGGCGAAGACATCGGACGCAAATCGCACCGTGCCATGCGCAAGCTCCGGGCCGAGAAGATCGGCATGGTGTTCCAGAACTTCGCGCTGCTGCCGCATCTCAATGTCATCGACAATGTCGCTCTCGGCCTCGAGCTGCGAAAGCTCCCCCGCGACGAGCGGGTCGCCACGGCGCGGCGGAAACTCGAGCTGGTGCAGCTGTCGGAATGGGGCGAAGCCTGGCCGGAGGAGCTGTCCGGCGGCATGCAGCAGCGTGTCGGCCTCGCAAGAGCGCTTGCGAGCGATCCCGACATCCTGCTGATGGACGAGCCGTTCAGCGCTCTTGATCCCTTGATCCGCCGCCAGCTCCAGGATCTCTTCATCGACCTGTCGCGCCAGATGCGCAAGACCACCGTGTTCATCACCCACGATCTTGCCGAAGCCATCCGCATCGGCCATCGCATCGGCATCATGCGCGACGGCCGCATGGTCCAGATCGGCACCCCGAGCGACATCGTGAACCGGCCGCGAGACGACTATGTCAAGGCATTCGTCCAGGGCATCTCGCGGCTCACCGTTCTTTCGGCTGCCGACATCATGGAGCCGGCGGGCAATTCCGACGCTGCCCTCGCCGCCGAGCAGCACTGGCCGGAGAGCCGACCCGCGGCCCTCCTCGATGAATTGATCGACTTGACGGCCGACAGCGATCTGCCGATCCTCATACGCGATTGCCGAGGCGCGCCCGCCGGCATCGTGCGACGGCGAATTCTGTTGCGGAGCATTCAGGGGAAATGAAGGTGACGTGACCCCTTCGACGGACGAGGTGATCGTCTTCCAAGGTCCCCTGCCCGATCGGCGGCGGAGCCAGGAGGTTCCTGCCGCCGGATTGGCCGCCGACGAGGTGCCTGCGGTTGCGCCACCTCCCCTTCCTGCCGCCCGGCGAGGATTCGTCGACGCCCTGGTCCTCGGCCCTGTCTGGCTTGCCGCCCGCGGCCTCTGGTATCTCTTTGTAGCGGCCGCGATCGGCGAACTGATCGGCCTCGTGACCGCCGGCCTTGCCATCAAGCACAGTTTCGCCGGCGCCTCGGCTGGTCCTGGCCTGCTGCTGCTCGGGATCGCCATCATCCTGCTTCTGCGCGCCGCCTTCGCCATGCTGGCGGCCCACCCGCGTCTTCTGCAGCTCCAGGCTCATCCCGGCACCCCGAACATCGATCGCCAGCGCGCGGCGTTCGGGGCAGTCGCGCTCGCCCTTGCCTATGGCCTGACGCTCTGGCGCTTTCTCGGGCCGACAATCTGGCCGCCGCTGGCGACCTTCCCTGCACCGGCCTCGCTCGCCCCGCAGGTGGCCAAGGCCATCGATGCCGCCGTCAAATGGGCCATCGTCAGCTTCGGAGGGTTCTTCGAAGCCATCCGCTTCTGCGTGTTCTGGCTGCTGACCGGGATCGAAGCCGCCTTCGTCGTCACCCCCTGGCCGGTGACGGTGATGTTCCTCCTTCTCGTCGCCTGGCGGGCCGGCGGGCTCGGCGTCCTTCTCTTCGCCGCCGGATCCCTCGCCTATCTCGGGCTCTTCGGCTTCTGGGAGAAGAGCATGTCGACGCTGGCGCTGGTCGCGACATCGGTGATCGTCTGCGTCGCCTTCGGCGTGCCGCTCGGCATCGTGTGCGCCAAGTCCAGGCGGTCGAATGCGGTGATTGAACCGATACTCGACGTCATGCAGACCCTGCCGACCTTCGTCTATCTCATCCCGGCCGTGGCGTTCTTCTCGATCGGCAAGCCGCCCGGGGTCCTCGCAACCGTCATCTTCGCCATGCCGCCGATGATCCGCCTGACCGCTCTCGGCATCAGGCAGGTGCCGCAGACCGTAAGGGAGGCGGCCCTCGCCTATGGCGCCGGCCCCCTGCAGCTCCTGGCCAAGGTCGAGCTGCCGCTCGCCATTCCATCGCTCCTCACCGGCATCAACCAGGTCATCATGATGAGCCTGTCCATGGTGGTGATCGCTGGTCTCATCGGCGCCGGCGGCCTCGGGCTCGATGTCATCCGCGCCTTGAACTTTCTTCAAACCGGCCAGGGCTTCCTGGCCGGCATCGCCATCGTTTTGATGGCCATGATGCTCGACCGCATCGTCCGCGGTTCCAAGAATGCCGGGAGAGGAAGAAGAAGATAGCGAACAGGGAGGAAGTGATCGATGAGAGCAGGAACAATCGTAAGCTTGGCGCTGGCCGCATTGCTGACCGCCGCGCCGTCCTTCGACGCCGAGGCCAAGACCAAGGTCGTCATCGGCGAGCAGACCTGGACCGGCGCGACGGCGATCCAGTATGTGCTCAAGGTGATCCTCGAGAAATATCTCGACGGCGATGTCGGCTCGATTGCCGCCGGCGAGCCGGTGTTGTGGGAGGCCATGGATCGCGGCGATGGCAGCGTCGATGTCCTGCCAGACGTCTGGAGCGAGCACTTGCCTGAGCAGCTCAACAAATACGTCGTGCCGGGCAGCCGGGAAACGGTGATCCTCAACAACAAGCCCTATCTCGGCCGCGAGGGCATCTATGTGCCGGGCTATGTCCAGGACCAGTACGGCATCAAGAAGGTCACCGACCTCGCCGATGCCGACAAGGCCAAGCTGTTCGACTCCGATGGTGACGGCAAGGGCGAGTGGTGGGCCGGAGCCGTGGGATGGGAAGCCACCAACCACAGCGAGGTCCGCGCCAAATCATACGGCTTCGACAAATATTTCACCGCCACCACGGTCGAGCAGCCGGTGTTCCTGGCCCAGCTCGACGCCGCCATCACCAAGAAGCAGCCGATCCTGTTCTACTATTGGGAGCCGGAATGGATCTTCGCCGTCTTCGATCTCCGCAAGCTCGAAGAGCCGCCATTCAATGGCTATACCACCGACGACTACAAGGGCACCCCGAACTACAACAAGGCCGGCTGCTATACGTTCTACCAGCCCAATGTCGCCTCCGATTGGCTCGAGAAGAGCAGCATCACCTGCGACCAGCCGCCGACCCATGTCTATATCGGCCATTCCAAGGAGCTGGCCAACCGCGCCCCCGACATCTCGAAATTTCTCAAGCAGGTCACGCTTGACGGCGACACGGTCAACCAATGGATCCTGGCGATCGATCGCGAGAAGAAGCCGCCGGAGGACGTGGCCCGCGCCTGGGTCGAGGCCAACAAGGCCAAGGTCGAGGGCGAGTGGCTGAAGGACGTGCCCCGGACCAATTGATCAGCTGAATCGTTCGGGCCCGAATGGGCCCAGGAGGGGATGCCGGCGACCGGTCAGCATCTCCTCCGCCCCCCACGCCCCGACCGCCGCCGCATTCGTCATGCCCGAATGCATTGTCACGACGTAAACGCCTGAGCCAGGTGGCAGAAAACCGATCACCGGAAAGCGGTCCGGCGGCATTGGCCGATTGCCGATCGTATAACGTGTCATGCGGGCATGCTCAGCCCCCCGCACCCGTCGACGGAGCATCTTGAGAAGCTCGGCGGCGATCGCTGCGGGATCGCCGGTGACCGGCGAGCCGCCGAAGTCCGATCCGAGCAGAATTTGGCCTGAAAGCGTCTGGCGCGCATCCATGCCCGGCCCGATGATGATCCGCTGCAGCACCGGCGGCAGCGGCGCGCTGTGGAGGAGCAGGCCTGGCGTTGTTTCCATCATGAGCTTTGCGCCGGCCGTCGCAGCCAGCGCCGCTGTGCCGGCGCCCGCCGCAACAACCACCAGATCCGCCTCGATCGTCCGCTCACGCGTCCGCACGCCGACGCAGCGACCGCCTTTCATCGCGATCGCCTCCACATGGGCGCGGGCCGGCACGACCTCGGCTGCCGCCAGCAATGTCCTGACCGCACTCTCCGGCTCGGCCGCTCCTTCCGCTTCGGCAAAGGCGGCAAGCGGTGGGGGTTCCCGCAATGCTGGCTCGAGCCGTGCCGCTTCGGCCCCGTCCACCAGCCGGATCGGATAGCCCCATGCTGAATGCTGGTCGACATACGCCCTGAGCTCCGGCTCCGGCAGGTCGTAGGTCAGGCTGCCGTTCCAGCTCAGCCCGAGTTCCGGCAGGGTCTCGCCGAGCTTCCGCCAAAGCTCGAGGCTCGCCATGCGCAGGTGGAAATAAGCCTGGGGATTGCCCCAGCCGGCATTGAGCCAGCCGAAGGTCGCCGGCGTGGCCGTACCTCCCGCACCGCTCTCGGCGATCACCGTCACCCTCGCGCCGCGCCTGGCCAGATGATAGGAGAGGGAAGCCCCGAGGATCCCGGCGCCGATCACGGCAACTTTGGCGCTGGTCATGGACGGTCAAGATTTCGTGAGGAGAACGGCTTCATGTGTCGCAGCATCAAGACCTTGCACAATTTCGATCCTCCCGCCACTCCCGATGAGATCCGCGCCTCGGCGCTGCAATTCGTCCGCAAGCTCAGCGGTTTCACCCG
>DATAOT010000080.1:0-6601 GCA_036265615.1 Aestuariivirgaceae bacterium | reverse complement strand
GGCCGAAGGCCGCCTTGCCGCTCCAGGGCTGGTGGAATATCGCTTCGAGCCACCCATATGTTCGGGTGAACGAATGTGGAAAAGCGCGCCTCCACTGATTCGATCATGCTCCGTTCCCTTTTTCTTCAATGTGTTAACGCCCGCTCGAGCCTCCGGACACCGCGATGACACAAACTGTTAACCATTGCGCCCGTCGGTTAACCAACAGCGCTGCGTCACCGCTGCCGGACTGGCCGCCGAACCTCTGCGCGCGTCCTCCGGGACCGCCGAACGCCTTGCGAATTCGGTCGGAACAAAACCTGAATCACCCTGTGGATAGTGATTCGGTCGTTGTTCGTTCGTCAAAGATTCCGAATCTTGCGAAACTGTGTCGAAACGGACCGGCCGCCATAACCGTTGGATACGGCGACGCCTGACCGATCCATGCCGCCTCCCCGCAACGTCACGGCCGTCCTCGGGCCGACCAACACCGGCAAGACCCATTTGGCGGCCGAGCGGATGTTGGCTCACCCCACCGGCATGATCGGCCTGCCGCTGCGGCTCCTGGCGCGCGAGGTTTACGACCGGGTCCGCGCCCGGGTCGGCGAGCATGCCGTGGCGCTGGTGACCGGCGAGGAAAAGATCATTCCTCCCGAGCCGCGCTTCTGGGTCTCGACCGTCGAGGCCATGCCCTCCGATCTCAAGGTTTCCTTCCTCGCCATCGACGAAGTCCAGCTCGCCGCCGATCTCGAGCGCGGCCACGTCTTCACCGACCGGCTGCTGACGCGGCGCGGCCAGACCGAGACGATGCTGCTCGGCGCCGCCACCATGCGCGGCCTGATCGAGCGGCTTTTGCCCGGCACCAATTTCATCTCCCGCCCGCGCTTCTCCAAACTGTCCTATTCCGGACAGAAAAAGCTGACCCGTCTGCCCCGCCGCTCGGCCATCGTCGCCTTCTCGGCCGAGATGGTCTACGCCATGGCCGAGCTGATCAGGCGGCAGCGCGGCGGTGCCGCCGTGGTGCTGGGCGCGCTCTCGCCGCGCACCCGCAACGCCCAGATGGCGCTGTTCCAGTCCGGCGATGTCGATCACGTCGTGGCGACCGATGCGATCGGCATGGGCCTCAACATGGATCTTGACCATGTCGCCTTCGCCTCCACCCGGAAATTCGACGGCTTCTCCTTCCGCCAGCTGACGGCGGCCGAGCTTGGCCAGATTGCCGGTCGCGCCGGCCGCTACATGAATGACGGCACCTTCGGGGTCACCGCCGAGGCCGAGCCGTTTTCGGCCGAGCTCGTCGGCGATCTCGAAGATCACCGCTTCGAGCCGGTCCGCGTCCTGCAATGGCGCAACCGGAATTTGTCCTTTTCCTCTCTGACGGCACTTCGCGCCTCGCTCGCCGCGCCGCCGCCGACCCGGGAGCTGACCAGAGCCCAGGCGAGCTTCGATGTCGAGGCGCTCGAGCTCCTTGCCCGCGACGATGAAATCGCCGCCCTCGCCTCGACGCCCGCCACCGTCGAGCTCCTGTGGGAAGTGTGTCAGGTGCCCGACTACCGCAACATATCGGGCGCCGAGCATGCCACCCTGGTCGCCCGCGTCTTCCGCTTTCTCACCGCCGACGACGGCCGCATTCCCGAAGATTGGTTCGCGAGGCAGCTCTCCTATTGCAACCGTACCGAGGGCGATATCGACACGCTGGCGACCCGCATTGCCCATATCCGCACCTGGACCTTCATCGCCAACCGCGACTGGCTTGCCGATCCCCTTCATTGGCAATTGCGGGCCCGCAGCATCGAGGATCGTCTTTCTGACGCCTTGCATGAACGCCTCACTCAGCGTTTTATCGATCGCCGCACCAGCGTGTTGATGCGCCGCTTGCGGCAGAAGGAAGATGTGATGTCGAGCGTCGAGGAAGATGGCGGTGTCTTTGTCGAGGGCGCTTTCGTCGGCCGCCTCGTCGGCTTCCGCTTCCTTCCCGAGGGCGATGCGGCATCGGCCAGGGCGGTGCGATCCGCTTCCCTCCAGGCGGTCAACCGCGAGCTTCTGGGCCGCGCCCAGGCGCTGGCCGCCGCCCCCGATCCGGATTTCAGCCTGACCCGCGACGGCCAGATCATCTGGCACGGCTGCCCGGTCGCCAGGCTGTCGGCCGGCACGGGCCCGTTGAAGCCGAAGGTCCAGCTGATCGCCGACGAGCTCCTCGCCGGCGAGGATCGCGATGCCGTGGCGTTTCGCATCGAGAAGTTCCTGTCGCGCCATATCGGCGCCGTGCTCGAGCCGCTGCTCAAGCTCGAAGCCGCCGAGGAGCTGAACGGCATCGAGCGCGGTCTCGCCTTTCGGCTAGTCGAGAGCATGGGCATCGTTCCCCGCGAGGAAATTGCCGATGACGTCAAGGCGCTGTCGCAGGACGGCCGCGCCGCGCTGCGCCGGCATGGTGTGCGCTTCGGCGCCTTCCACATCTTCATCCCCGTCCTGCTCAAGCCGGCGGCCACTTCGCTGCGCCTCCTGCTCTGGGGCCTGGGGCTCGAGCGCGACGGTCGGCTCGCCATCGAGAATTTGCCGCCGGTGCCGGGCCAGGGCCTGACATCGGTGCCCTTCGACCGCACGACGCCGCGCGGGTTCTATCGAATGGCCGGCTTCCGCATCTGCGGCGAGCGCTGCGTGCGCATCGACATGCTCGAACGACTGGCCGACACCATCCGCGACCGGGTGTTCTGGCGTCCCCGCTTCCCCAGCGAGGCCCGCCCGCCGGGCTCGGTCGAGGGCGGCGGCTTCGCCATCGTCCCCGACATGATGTCGCTCGTCGGCTGTTCCGGCGACGAGTTCACCGGCATCCTGCGTTCCCTGGGTTTCCGCAGCGAGAGGCGCCGGATCGAGCCCACCGCCCCCGCACTGTCGCAGCCGCCGTCCGAGCTACCCGTCGTCGCCACGCCGGAAGCGCCGAGCGACCCCGGCCCGACCGATCCCGGCCCGACCGATCCGGCCCCCGCCGATCCGGTCCCGGCCCGTCCCGAGCCCGAGGAACCGCCTCCGGCCCCAGGCGAACCCGACATCAACCCTGAAGGCCCTGGCGGCCCCGAGATCGCCCCGCCCGACCTGCCTGTGCCGGAGATCCCGCCGCCGGCCGGGAACTTGGGCGTAGCCGTGCTTTCGCCAGGAGCTTCGGCCGAGGCCGTTGTTCTCGAAGTGTGGTGGCCGCGCGATACGGGCCCGTTCCGCCGCAAGAAGCCGCGTGCCAATTCCGGCAGGCGCCGGTCGCAGCACCCGCCAGCCAAGGTCGAGACCGCTGCCGAACCGGTGCCGGTCACCGCTGCGGCCGGGACCGAGCCGGCACCGGCAAGGCCGCCGCGACCCGAGCGGCTGAAGCGCCGGCCGCGGCGGAACGAGGATGGCAAGCAGCGGCGCGGCGAGGATGGCAAGAGTCGCGGCAGCGACGGGACCGAGGAGCGGCCGAAGCGCCCGCCGCCCCGCCGCGAGGAGCCGCGGGTCGTCGTCGATGGGCCGTTTGCCGTGCTCGGAGCGCTGCGCGACAAGCTTGCTCAGACCAAGAAGTGATCGTGGCCGATCGCGGACAGCGCCTCGACAAGTGGCTCTGGTTCGCCCGGGTTGTGAAATCCCGCAGCCTCGCCCAGACCTTGATCGAGCGGGGAGCCGTGCGCGTCAATCGCGTCAAGGTCATCCGCTCGAGCGCCGGGATCGCCGCGGGCGACGTGGTCACGGTTGCGGTCTACGATCGCGTTCGCGTGCTGAAGGTCTTGGGCGAGGGCCGCCGCCGCGGCCCGCCGGCCGAGGCCCGCGAGCTTTATCAGGAGCTGTCCCCCGGCTGATCGACCCCCCTTGCGGCGCATGGCGGCATTATGGTCAAGAACCTATTGCTAACTGGTCCCATACGGTTCAAGAAAGCGCGATTCATGCGAATTAGGGACTGCGTTTCGCCATGACCTACGTCGTGACCGACAACTGCATCAAGTGCAAATACATGGATTGCGTCGAGGTCTGCCCCGTGGACTGCTTCTACGAGGGCGAGAATATGCTCGTGATTCACCCGGACGAATGCATCGACTGCGGTGTTTGCGAGCCGGAATGCCCGATCGATGCAATAAAGCCGGACACTGAGCCCGGTCTTGAAAAATGGCTTGAGGTGAATGCTGAGTATGCCGGCGTCTGGCCCAATATCACTCAGAAAAAGCCGCCGCCGACGGATGCTAAACAGTTTGAAGACCAGCCGGATAAATTCGAGAAGTACTTCTCACCAGAACCTGGAGAGGGCGATTGATCGCCACTGTACCCGCGCTGTTGCAAAGCGGCGCCTTCGTTAACCAATGGTTCAAGACACCCTGCTTGATCCACCTCCTGCGGCGTTCTGTTTCCTGTAAGCCCCTTTAAAAAAGGGTGAATTCGTGATATATCGCTCTGGATGTTGAAAAACCTGTCCGGACAACCGAAGCCGAGCCCTTGAGCTCGGATATTTTTTCGCCTTTGCAGCTTTTTTAGGCAAGACGCGCGGAAGGATCACCCTTCGTGGCCGTGGGCCCGATCGGGGTTGCCGGATTTTTAGAGACTGGAGAATGGGAATGGCGACTCAGAAGAAGCCTGCAGCGAAGAAGCTGAAGTTCAAGGCCAATGAATATGTGGTCTATCCGGCCCATGGCGTTGGCAAGATCGTCAGCATCGAGGAGCAGGAGATCGCCGGCCTCAAGCTGGAGCTGTATGTCATCGACTTCGACAAGGAGAAGATGCGTCTGCGCGTCCCGACCTCCAAATGCGAATCGGTCGGCATGCGCAAGCTTGCCGACAAGCCTCTCATCGAGGAGGCGCTCAAGGTGCTCAAAGGCCGGGCTCGCATCAAGCGGACCATGTGGTCGCGGCGTGCCCAGGAATACGAGGCCAAGATCAACTCCGGCGACCTGATTGCCGTGGCTGAGGTGGTGCGCGACCTGTTCCGCTCCGAGCGTCAGCCCGAGCAGTCCTATTCCGAGCGTCAGCTTTACGAGGCGGCGCTCGATCGCATGGCACGCGAGATTTCGGCCGTGCGGCGCGTCGAGGAGGCGACCGCCGTGACCGAGATTGAGAACGTGCTCGAGAAGTTCTCCCGCCGAGGCGACAAGGGCGAGGAGAGTGCCGCGGAGCGGGCCGCCTGAGGCCCGCAACGGCACCGAGCGCCCTGCGAGTCCAGGCAGCGCTCGGGCCCGGCTTCACGGTGCTGGAATTCGAGGCGAGCACGCGGACATCGAAGGATGCCGCGGCCGCTCTTGGCTGCACCGTCGCCGAGATTGCCAAATCGCTGATCTTCAAGGCCGCCGACGGTCGCCCGGTTCTGGTCATTGCCTCGGGCGTCAACCGGGTCGACGAGGCCAAGCTGCGTGAGCTGCTGGGTCAGGATATCGATCGCGCCGATGCCGAGTTCGTGCGCTTGGCGACCGGCTTCGCCATTGGCGGCGTTCCGCCGCTCGGGCACGCGACTGAGCCCATCGTTCTGATCGACAGCGATCTTCAGCAGCTTTCTCACCTTTGGGCGGCCGCCGGCACGCCGAACGCGGTGTTCAGGCTCACCCCTGACGACCTCCTCCGCCTCACCCGCGGCCGCGTTGCCGAGCTTGCGGAGCGCCGCTGAGCCGCTATAAGAAAAGCGCGCCCGTCGAAGCCGGCCGGCCCCGTAGCTCAGCAGGATAGAGCACCAGATTCCTAATCTGGGGGTCACACGTTCGAATCGTGTCGGGGTCACCAGGGCAGCAGGGTGTTTTGCCGTTATTGATCCAAAGCTTAGGCATCGTGCGTTCCCCTCTTGCCCTTCGAAACATCGGGGCTGGTTTGCAGACGGTTTGCAAATTCTGTTCGCGGTGAGTTCTCGAAATGGAAGATCGCTTGCTCGGCAAGTCCACGAGTCCTGGCCAAATACTTATCGAGGATTGCTGCGATTGATTTCTGCGAATGACCGGTGATCGCAGCGATCTGCTGCGGGGTTGCGCCCGCTTCGGAAAGCAGCGTGACCGTGGTGCCGCGGACGTCATGGAAATGGCGATCCTCGATGCCGGCAACAGCAGCAGCCTCGCCCCATAGTTTGGAGAAATGCCGTTTCCGGAACGGCATTCCGGTCAGGCTCGTCAGTATGGTGGTAGATACCCGCGGCATGCTGTCCAACATGCGCTTCAGCACGGCGGTTACCGGGACCTCTACAACAGGTCCCGGCCTGCCATGCCGTCGGCTTTTACCTTGGCGCAGCCGCAGCACTATCCCATCATAGTTTGACCAGCCGAGGCGCAGCAGGTCACCCTGACGCTGGCCGGTATGTAACGCAAGAATCATCGCGCGCTGCAGCTCGACCGGCGCTACCGCCATGAAGTTAGCAATTTGTTCGGGGCGTCCATATCAGCTCCGAGCGATCGCTATGGTACAGCCGTCGGAACCCTGCAATCGGGTTGATCCCCATGCGGCCGTTCTGGACGGCCCAGCCCGCCATTGCCGAGACCGCTGAAAGCCGATTGTCTGCCTCGCGCTCGCCTGAGCTCTTTGCGACCCTGGTGCGATACTCCATGAAGTCCTGGCGGGATTTGGGGTCGTCCAATGCTCCGATTACAGGCATGTCGCCGAACTCGCGCTCGACCTTCATGAGCAGACGTTTGTA
>DATAOT010000079.1:0-16446 GCA_036265615.1 Aestuariivirgaceae bacterium | reverse complement strand
AAGCTCAACCCGATGGGGCTCGTTCCGGTGATCCGCGACGGCTCGATCACCCTGTTCGAATCCCAGGCCATCGTCCGCTACATCGCCCGCCGCTATGGCCGCAAGACCATCCAGCCGCGCGGTCAGAAAGCGATGGCGCTTGCCGACCAGTGGATGGATTGGACGATGAGCACGGCGCAGCCGGCGGTCGGCGCGGTGTTCATGAACACGGTCCGCAAGGAGGAGGAGAGCCGCGATCCCGCCTTCATCAAGAACGCCGGGAAGACCGCTGCCCAGGCGCTCAAGGTTGCCGATCGCTGGCTTGGCCGCAAGCCGTTCTTTGCCGGACGCTATTTCTCGACGGCCGACATTCCCCTGGGTGCACTCTACTGGCGCTACCAGAATCTCGACATCGATCGGCCGCAGCTCAAGAATCTCGACCGCTGGCTCGACAGCCTCAAGCAGCGGGAGGCCTATCGCGAGTGGGTCATGGTGCCGATCGGCCGCAATCCCGCCGAATGGCAGAAGAACGAGGCGACCTTGCGGTGAGGCGCCTCTTCCCTCATAGCCGGCCCCCGAGCCGGCCATCCAGAGGATGCTGCAGGCAAAGACTGGATGGCCGGGTCAAGCCCGGCCATGAGGGAAGGGGAAAGTGTCCTGTGCTGGGGTGCGGATTGCCTATTGCCTATTGCCTATTGGCTATTGCCTACTTACCAACCGCACCCCTGCGCGGCCGGCCAGATCCTGCACCAACTGCCAGGCGACCCGCCCTGATCGCGCACCGCGCGTTGCTTGCCATTCAAGCGCTGCGGCATGAATTTCCGCTGGCTCACCCGGAATGCCGAAATGCTCGACATAGGCATCGACCATGGCGAGATAGTCTGCCTGCGAGCAGTGGTGGAATCCGAGCCACAGGCCGAACCGGTCCGACAGCGACACCTTTTCCTGCACCGCCTCCGAAGGATTGATCGCCGTCGAGCGCTCGTTCTCGATCATGTCGCGGGGGAGGAGATGGCGTCGGTTCGAGGTGGCATAGAAGATCATGTTGTCGGGCCGCCCCTCGATGCCGCCCTCGAGCGCCGCCTTGAGCGACTTGTAGGAGGTATCCGCCGCATCGAATGACAGGTCGTCGCAGAAAACCAGGAACTTCCATCGCGGCTGCTTGCGGACGAGTGCCATCAACTCGGGGAGCGCCTCGATGTCCTCGCGGTGGATCTCGATGAGCTTGAGGCGGCCCGCGCCTTGGTCGACCGCGGCATGGACCGCCTTGACGAGCGAGCTCTTTCCCATGCCGCGGGCCCCCCACAGCAGCGCATTGTTGGCCGGCAGGCCCTCGGCGAAGCGGCGGGTGTTCTCGACCAGGATGTCGCGGACCTGATCGATGCCCTTGAGAAGGCTGAGGTCGACCCGGTTGACGTGGGCGACCTCGCTCAGCCGATTGCCGGTGGAGTGCCAGACGAAGGCGGCATGGGCGCCGAAATCCGGCGCCGGCGCTGGCGTGCCGGCCAGGCGTTCCAGAGCCGCCGCAATCCGCTCCAGACGCTCGAGAATTCGCTCATCCGCCTCGCCTGCCATAGGGTTCACCTGAACGGTCGATCTGTCGTGGGGTGAATACAGCCCGAGAGGGGAGGGGACAAGCATCCGCCGGCGGGTTGCAAAAGGGGCAACCGCCGCTATATTCCGGCGCCAGCCGCGCCACGGCTCGGTCCAGCTGGTCGGCTCAGGGCACTGCCCCAAGGGTAATGCCGCATTCCGGAGATTTCTCTAGATGTTCATTTCTCCTGCCTACGCCCAGGCTGCCGGCGGAACGCCAGGCGGCGACATCATCTCGATGGTTTTGCCGCTGGTGATGATCATGGGCGTGTTCTGGTTCCTGCTGATCCGCCCGCAGCAGAAGCGGCTGAAGGACCATCAGGAGCTGGTCAAGAATGTCCGGCGCGGCGACACCGTCGTGACCGGGGGCGGCATTGTCGGCAAGGTTCACAAGGTGGTGGACGACAATGAAATCATCCTCGAGATTGCAGAAAACGTCCGCATTCGGGTGGTCAAGTCGTCGATTTCGGAGGTCAGGACCCGTGGCGAACCGGTCAAGGAGGAGGCACTGACCCGATGAGGCAGCCTGTCATGCCAACGCCAGCAACGAAGAGATAGGCCGCAATGCTTTTTTTCAGCCGGACCAAGACCATCCTTACCCTCGCCTGTGTGGCCCTGAGCTTCTTGCTCGCGCTTCCCAACGTTCTCCCCGCCAGCGTCCGTTCCATGCTGCCGCTGTTCAACGGCCCGATCGTGCTCGGTCTCGATCTTCAAGGCGGCAGCCATGTTCTGCTCGAGGTCGATCAGGCCACCCTGAAGGAACAATACGCCAAGCAGCTGATCGGCGACATCCGCCAGGCGCTTCGGGCTCAGAAGATCCCCTATTCGGGGCTCGGGCGGTCGGGCGACAATGTCTCGGTGCGCATCACCGATCCCTCCCGCGTCGATGCGGCGATGAGCGAGTTGCGCAAGCTCGTGCAGCCCATCAACACCAGCCTGTTCGGCGGCGGCCGCGCGACCAACCAGTATGACATCCGCCGCGACGGTGATCAGATCGTTTTCTCCTTCACCCCGGCCGGCCTCGATTACAAGATCGGCCGCGCCATCGAGCAGTCGCTCGACATTGTCGGCAAGCGCATCAATGCCATCGGCACCACCGAGCCGATCATTCAGCGCCAGGGCGTCGACCGCATTCTCGTCCAGGTGCCGGGCCTGCAGGATCCGAGCCGCCTCAAGGACCTGCTCGGCCAGACTGCCAAGCTGCAATTCCGTCTTCTCTGCGACAGTCAGCCGACCAGCGCCACTGACCGGCCGCCGGCCGACTGCGAAGCCCTGCCGGACCAGAAGCAGCCGAACCAGACCTTCTGGGTCCAGACCTCCAGCCGCGCCACCGTCGACGGTGAAGACCTGAACGATGCCCAGCCGGCCTTCGACAGCCGCAACAACGAGCCGATCGTCAGCTTCCGCTTCAACCAGCAGGGCGCCCTCAAATTCGGCCAGCTCACCCGCGACAATGTCGGCCGTCCCTTTGCCATCGTGCTCGACAACAAGGTCGTCTCGGCGCCGCGCATCAACGAGCCGATCCTCGGCGGCTCCGGCCAGATCTCGGGTCGCTTCTCCACCCAGGAGGCGACGGACCTGGCGATCGTCCTGCGCTCCGGCGCCCTGCCGGCCAGGCTGAGCATCGTCGAGGAGCGCTCCGTCGGGCCCTCGCTCGGCTCGGATTCGATTCGTGCCGGCATCATCGCCTCGATCATCGGCCTCGTCACCGTGCTCCTATTCATGATCGTATGTTACGGCCTGTTTGGGTTTTTTGCGGTGATTGCGCTTGTCGTCCATCTCATCATGGTTCTCGGGATCATGTCCTTCTTCGGGATCACGCTGACGCTGCCGGGCATTGCCGGCCTCGTGCTCGACATGGGCATAGCGGTTGATTCCAACGTTCTTGTCTATGAGCGCATCCGCGAGGAAATGAAGCTCGGCCGCTCGGTCATCGGTGCGATCGAGACCGGGTTCAGGATGGCCTTCGGCACCATCTTCGACTCGAACGTCACCACCCTGATCGCCGCCGTCGTGCTGTTCGGCCTCGGCTCCGGACCCATCCGCGGCTTCGCCGTCACCCTGGCGCTCGGCATTCTGACCACCATCTTCACGGCCTTCACCTTGACGAGGCTCATCGTCGGCACCTGGATCCGCATCGCGCGGCCCAAGGTCGTGCCGCTGTGACCTCTGGAGCTCACGCATGAGGTTCAAGCCCCTACGCTTCATTCCGGAGAGCGCCGGCATCCATTTCATGCATGCGGCGCGCTACGGCTTTTTCGGCTCGTCCATCCTGATCGTCGCCACCATCATCATTTACGTCGCGATCGGCCTCAATTTCGGCATCGATTTCCGTGGCGGCACGCTGATGGAGATCAGGACGCAGGGGCCGGCCGATCTTGCGGCGCTGCGTGACAAGCTCGCCTCGCTCGAACTCGGCAGCGGCGTCGAGCTGCAGGAGTTCGGCGCCCCGACCGACGTGCTGATCCGCCTGCCCACCCAGAACGACGAGAAGCTGCAGCAGGCGTCCGTCCAAAAGGTGCGTCAGGCGCTCGGGCCCGGCATCGACTACCGCCGCACCGAAACCGTCGGGCCCAAGGTCTCGGGCGAGCTCGCCCGCGGCGGCGTGATCGCCGTGCTCGTCGCGATCGTTCTGGTGATGATCTATCTATGGTTCCGCTTCGAATGGCAGTTCGCGGTCGGTGCCGCGGCATCGCTCGTGCACGATGTGGCCTTGACCATCGGCTTGTTCGTGGTGCTGCAGCTCGATTTCGACCTCTCGATCATCGCCGCCATCCTGACCATCGTCGGCTATTCGCTGAACGACACCGTGGTGGTCTACGACCGGGTCCGCGAGAATCTTCGGCGCTACAAGCAGATGACGCTCCCGGACCTGATCGACCTCTCCCTCAACGAGACGCTGCCGCGCACCATCATGACCTCGCTGTCGGTTCTGCTGGCGCTGCTTGCGCTCTATTTCTTTGGCGGCGAGGTCATCCGCGGCTTCACCTTCACCATGATCTGGGGCGTCATTGTCGGCACTTATTCATCGATCTATATCGCTGCGCCGTTCCTGATTTTCACCGGCGTCAGCACCGGCGGCCAGACCGACCGGACCAAGGCTGCTGCCACCGCCGAAGCGGCGCGACCGTGACGACATGACCGATCGGTCGGGACAGAGGTTCTATCCCGGCCTGGCGCCGATCGAGGCCTATGGCAATGGGGGCTTCCGCTTTGCCGGCATGTCCCATCGCGGCTCCCTGCTGATCCTGCCGTCCGGCATGCATGCCTGGCCACCGGCCACGCCGGCCGAGGCCGGGCTCGATGCCTTCGCCCTTGCATTTGCCGAGGCGCCGGCGATCCGCATCCTGCTGTTTGGTACCGGCGACAGGCAGATCTTTCCTGCTGCCGACATCCGCAATGCCTTTGCCGCCCGCTCCATCCCGCTCGAGGTCATGGACACCGGGGCTGCGGTCAGGACCTACAATGTGCTGCTTGCCGAGCGACGCGCCGTCGCCGCGGCGCTGATCGCCACCGGCGGGCCGACCTAAGCATGGCGACTGCCTTCGAGGATGCAGCGGATCATTGCGACGAGCTGGTGCGCAGCGAGGACAAGGATCGCTGGCTCACCGCGCTCTTCGTTCCGGAGGAGCGCCGGCCGTTGATCCACGCGCTTTACGCCTTCAACGCCGAGCTCGCGCGCGTCCGCGATCAGGTGAGCCAGCCCATGCTGGGCGAAATCCGCCTGCAATGGTGGGACGACGCGGTGACCGGCATCTATGCCGGCACGACCCCCGATCACCCCGTGCTCCAGCTGCTGGCCTATGCCATCGCCGCCGCCGATCTGCCGCTGCATGCCTTCCGCAACATGATCGAGGCGCGCAAGACCGATCTCTATGACGATCCGATGCCGTCGCTGACCGATCTCGAGGGCTATCTCGGCGAGACCGCGGCGGCCCTGATCCAGCTTGCGGCCCTCGTGCTCGCCGGCGAGGAGGCGCTCAAGACGCCGACCGTTTCCGGCTATGCCGGCGTCGCGATGGGCATCGTCGGCCTGATGCGCTCGCTGCCGCAAGCCCGCGCCCGCGGCCAATGCATGATCCCGCTCGATCTCCTCGCGCGGCGCGGTCTCACTGCCGGCGACGTGCTGGCCGGCCGTGCCGATGCCGCGATGGCGGTGCTGCTGGCCGAGTTCCGCCACGTCGCCGAGAACCGGCTTGCCGAGGCCCGCGCCGCCCAGGCCGAGGTGCCGCTCGCAGCCCTGCCGGCCTTCCTGCCGGCGAGCCTGGCCGACACCTATTTGCGCAAGCTGAGCCGCATCGGCGCTGCCGTGCTGACCCGTGGTGCCGAAGCGCCGCAATGGCTGAAACAGCTGCGGCTGCTCCGCGCCTCATGGGCCGAGCGCTTTTAGCGTCCCCCTTCCCCTCATGGCCGGGCCTCACCCGGCCATCCAGTCTTGCTTGGGCCATCCTCTGGATGGCCGGCTCGGGGGCCGGCCATGAGGGGGATAGAAACCTCACCTCATCACGCGCAGGAGTTCAGGCACTGCTCCAGCCATGCCTTGAAATCAGCGAGCGCCCGGCTGGTATAGGCTCGCTTGCGTGCCTCCTGCTTGGCCTTCCCGCGCAGCCGCTTGCCGGCACTGTCACGGCCGAGCGTCACCGGCGGGAGCAGCCCGAAATTGACATTCATCGGCTGGAACGATCGGCTCGGCCCGTCAGTCGTCGCAATGTGCCCGCCCGTGATGTGGTTGATCAGCGCCCCATGCGCCGTGGTCGCGGGCGGCGCCTGAAACGCCCGGCCAAGCGCCTGCGCTGCCGCCAGCCGTCCGGCGACCAGCCCCGTCGCTGCGCTTTCCACATAGCCTTCGACTCCCGTGATCTGCCCGGCAAAGCGTAGATGCGGCTGCACCCTTAGCCTCAGCTCGTCATCGATCAGACGCGGACTGTCGAGAAAGGTGTTGCGGTGCAGCCCCCCGAGCCGGGCGAACTCGGCCTTGCCGAGCCCCGGAATGGTCCGGAAGATCCGCAGCTGCTCGCCATGCTTCAGCTTGGTCTGGAATCCCACCATGTTGTAGAGGGTGCCGATCGCATTGTCCTGCCTGAGCTGAACCACCGCATGGGGCTTCACCTCCGGAGCATGCGCATTGGTCAGCCCGCGCGGCTTCATCGGCCCATGCCGCAGCGTCTCGCGGCCGCGCTCGGCCATCACCTCGATCGGCAGGCAGCCGTCGAAATAGGGCGTGGCGGCGTCCCTTTCGAAATCCCGCATCGGCGCCTTCTCGCCTTCGAGCAGGGCCGCGACGAAGGCCTGATATTCCGGCTTGCTGAGTGGGCAGTTGATGTAGTCCGCGCCGGTGCCGCCCGGTCCCGCCTTGTCATAGCGCGACTGGAACCACGCCACGTCGAAGTCGATGCTGTCCCGGTAGACGATCGGGGCGATCGCGTCGAAGAAGGCAAGGCCGCTGTCGCCGGTCGCCGCAGCGATCGCGCCTGCGAGCGCCGCCGACGTCAGCGGCCCGGTGGCGATGATGGTGTTGCCCCACTCGGCCGGCGGCAGCGCGTCGATCTCGCCGCGCTCGATGGTGATCCGCGGATGCGCCGCGATCGCCGTCGTCACCGCATCGGAGAAGCCGTCGCGGTCCACCGCCAGCGCCGAGCCCGCCGGCAACCGGTGGCGATCGGCAGCAGCCATGATCAATGATCCCGCCAGCCGCATCTCCTGATGCAGGAGTCCGACCGCGTTCAGCTCGGCATCATCCGATCGGAAGGAATTGGAGCAGACGAGCTCGGCGCAGGCTGCGGTCTTGTGGGCATCGGTCAGGCGCTGCGGCCGCATTTCGTGCAGCACGACCCTCGATCCCGCATTGGCCGCCTGCCAGGCAGCCTCCGACCCGGCGAGACCCGCCCCGATGATATGGACAACCTCCACGTCGCGCATTGCCCCGGGGTAACATGACAGTGCCACGGGAGCAATCTGCATGCTTTCCAGCCGTATGCGCCTCCATTAGTGTGCAGACCGCATTCCAATCGAGATCGGGCAGACCGGCATGCTGACCGTCTATGTTCACGACAAGGGAAGGCTTATTCCCTCCGACTGGAAGGGCGGCGTCACGCTTCCCCCCGAAACGGTCTGGATTGATCTCCTGCGGCCCACCTCGAACGAGGAAGGGACCATCGAGGCGGCGCTCAGGATCGATATTCCCGTCCGCGAGAAGCTGGCCGAGATCGAGGCCTCAAGCCGGCTCTACACCCAGGGCGACGCCATCTTCATGACCGCCACGATCATCAGCCGGGCCGATGGCGACAAGCCCGAGATCGACGCCATCACCTTCATCGTCAAGGGTCAGATCCTGGTGACGGTCCGTTATTGCGAGCCGCGTTCCTTCGACATCTTCGTTGCCCGCTCGCAGCGGCCCGAAGGCTGCCCGCCCACCGGCGACGGCGTGTTCGTTTCCCTGCTCGAGGCCATCGTCGACCGCGCCGCCGACCACCTGGAGCGGGTCGGCACCATTGCGGCCGCCACCTCCAAGGAAGTGTTCCAGGCCGCCGACGGCAAATCGCGCAACTTCACGAGCCTGCTGCGGCGCATCGGCGAGGAGGGCGACTTCACCTCCGATGTCCGCGAGAGCCTGGTGTCGTTGTCGCGCCTCTCCGCCTTCTATTCGGCCGTGCTCGACGTCGATCGCAAGTCCGAGGGGCGCAAGGTCCAGCGCTCGCACCTCAAGACCCTGCAGCGCGACTTGAGCTCGCTCACCGATCATGCCTCGTTCCTGTCCGACAAGATCAGCTTCATCCTCGACGCGACGCTCGGCATGATCACCATCGAGCAGAACGCCATCATCAAGATCTTCTCGGTCGCCGCCGTCGTTTTCCTGCCACCGACGCTGATCGCCTCGATCTACGGCATGAACTTCAAGGTGATCCCGGAATTCGAGTGGATCTGGGGCTACCCCTTTGCGCTTGCCCTGATGGTGGGCTCGGTCGTCGCCACCTTCATCTATTTCCGCCGCAAGGGCTGGCTGTAGAAAGGCAGTAGGCAGTAGGCAGTAGGGAAGGGGACCGGTCCTGCCTATTGCCTATTGCCTATTGCCCACTTGGCCTCGTCGAGCAGCCAGTCATGGAACAGCCGGGCGCTGTGGCTCATGGTGGTTTCGCGCGGCCGGATCAGATAGAAGCCGCGGTCCGACTTCATCGACTCCTCGATCGGCCGCACCAGATCGCCCTGGGCGATGAAGTCCTCGGCCAGCCGCCGGCCGCACAACGCGATGCCCTGGCCGCTGAGCGCCGCCTGGATCAGCACCATGTAATTATCAAATACCTGGCCGCGCTGCGTCGGCTGATCGCGCACGCCGAAGGCGCTGAGGAAATTGTCCCAGGTCACCCAGTTTCGGTCGAACTTGCTCAAATGCAGCAGCGTCTCCGACAAGAGTCCGGCGACGCCGCGGATCGGGCCGCGGCCTTTGAGGTAATGCGGCGCGCACACCGGCCAGATCTCGTTGTCGAACAGGCGCACCGCCTCGACCGCGGGCCATTCGCCGCTGCCATAGCGCACGGCGAGATCGATCCCGGCCGCCGCCAGATCATAGACCGGCGAGGAGGCGACGAGCCTGAGCTCGATGTCGGGATGGGCGGCGCGGAACTTCGCCATGCGCGCCATCAGCCAATAGGATGCGAAGGTGACGCTTGTCGCCACCGTCAGCTCGGCCGGGCCGCGATGGCGGCGGATGTCGGCCGCGACATTGGCGATGTGCTCGAGCCCCATCGACACGGCGCGATGCAGCCTTTCGCCTTCCCGCGTCAAATGCAGCCCGCGGGCATGGCGCTGGAACAGGGTCGTGCCGAGAAAATCCTCGAGCAGCTGGATCTGTCGGCTGACCGCCGACTGGGTGACCGACAATTCCTCCGCCGCCCGGGTGAAGTTCATGTGCCGCGCAGCTGCCTCGAACACGACGAGACTGTTGGTCGGCGGCAGGGTACGGCGAAGAGCGACGGCCATCTAATGCAAAGCGAAAAGCAGCGATGGCGGTACACCCCTCCCCCAACGTGGGGAGGGGTCGGGGGTGGGGGGATGCGGTGAGCAATCAAGACCCCCCACCCGGCGCTGCGCGCCGCCCTCCCCACCAGGGGGAGGGTTCAAAGCTCCAGCGACTGTGTGTGTATGCGTCATGCCTAATTGGCGAAGTCCGGGCTCTGCTCGGCAAGGATCCCCTTCATCTCTTCGAAATGCGCCAGCGACTGATCGGCATACTCCTCCCACTCCTGCGCCGTCTTTTCCGCCACCGCATCGCTCATCACATTGAGCGGCCGGCCGGTCGAATAGGCGAGCACCAGCGTCTGGCAGGCCCGTTCGAGGTAGTACACCGTGTCGAACGCCTCGGCGACCGTCTTGGCGGCGACCAGCACGCCGTGATTGCCCATCATCATCGTGGTGCGGTTGCCGAGGATCGCGGCGAGCCGGTCGCCCTCGGCTTCGCTGTTGGCCATGCCTCCATAGCCCATGTCATAGGCCACGCGATTGAAGAACCGTGCCGTGTTCTGATCGATCGGCTTGATCTCCGGATCGGCGAGACCCGCGAGCGCCGTGGCATAGGGCGGATGCAGATGCAGCACGCAGCGCGCCTGCGGCAGCGCCGCATGCATCCGGCCATGGATGTACCAGGCCGTCGGATCGGGCGCGTCGGGCCGCTCCATGATGCCGCGGTCGCCGGCATCGAGCTTGAGCAGGTCGCTCGCCTTGATGCGGGAGAAATGCCGCCAGCGCGGATTCATCAGGAAGCTCTTGCCGTCTGGTGAAATCGCCAGCGAAAAATGATTGGCCACCGCCTCATGCCATCCGTGCATGGCGGCAAGGCGAAAGGCCGCCGCAAGATCGACACGCAAATGCCACTCGTCGCTGTCACTAGCCTGCTGCGGGCGAAATTCGGCGACACGGGTCATTACGGTCCTCCAGATTTGCTGAAACGTCCGAAAACGGCCGGGCGACCGGCTTCGTCGAAAACCATAGACCTCCGAGGGGAACCGCTCAACCGCATGCCCGGCCGAACAGCAATCGACATGCAGCCGTTGGTCTCGTGGACATGCGCAAGCCTGCGTGGGAAGAGCTGAATTGGAAGCATTTGAGATGAGGTCGGACCTATGCGGAAAGTGTTAGTCCTGGCGTCGCTGGTCGCGCTGGCACCGATACCGGCGACCGCGAAAGCTGCAGAGCCGGTCGGGTTCTGGTCTGTCGGGGAAGGACAGTCGCAAATCCAGATCGCTCCGTGCGGCGACATGCTGTGCGGCAAGATCGTTTGGTTGTCGGAGCCCAACGACAAGAAGGGCAAGCCGAAGCTGGACCGGAACAATCCGGACGCCACGCTCAAGCATCAGCCCATCCTCGGCCTGCAGATTCTGTCGGAGCTGAAACCCTCCGCCGACCGCAGCGATCAATGGGAGGGCAACGTCTACAATCCCGAGGACGGCCACACCTACAGCGTGTATCTCAGGCCCAATGACTCATCGATGGAAGTCGAGGGCTGCCTCGCGTTCTTTTGTCGCACGCAGGTCTGGCCGCGCGTTCCAGAGAACCAGCAGCAGAGCCTGCAGCAGACGCAGCAGCAGCAGCAAAACTGAATTGAGGCAGTAGGCAGTAGGGAAGAGCACGGCTCACTGCCTATTGCCTATTGCCTATTGCCTCCCTCCCTGAGCTCCTTCTTCGAAAGCTTGCCGATCAGCGTCTTCGGCAGATTGTCGCGGAACTCGATCGTGGAGGGGATCTCCATCCGTGACAGCTTGCTCGAGAGGTGGCGTATCAGCGCCTCCGAGGTGAGCTCTTGGCCCTCCTTGATCTTGACGAAGGCTTTCGGCACCTCCCCGCGATAGAGATCGGGAACGCCGACCACAGTGACTTCCGCCACCGCCGGATGCGTGTGGATCGCCTCCTCGATCTGGCGCGGATAGACCTTGAAGCCCGAGACGTTGATCAGGTCCTTGATGCGATCGATGATGAAGACGAACCCGTCCTTGTCGACAGAGCCGACATCGCCGGTTCGCAGATAGCCGTCGATGAAAGCTGCTTCGGTCTCTTCGGGACGGTTCCAATAGCCCTTCATCACCTGCGGACCGCGGACGCAGATTTCACCGGACTTGCCGAGCGGCATCTCGACCTGCGGGTCATCGAGACTGCGGATCGTGACGATCGTGAGCGGCAGCGGCTGCCCGATCGAGCCGTCCTTCTCCATGCCGTTCAGCGGGTTCAAGGTGACGACCGGCGAGGTTTCGGAGAGACCGTAGCCTTCGATCACCCGGCAGCCGGAGAACTGCGTGAAGCGGTCACGCACCTCGCCGGGCAGCGAAGCGCCGCCGGAAATGCACAAGGTCAGCGATTCGAGATCGCTGCGGCGGATGCGCGAATATTGCAGGAGCGCCGAGAACAAGGTCGGCACGCCGGGGAGGATGGTCGGCTTCTTCCGGCGCAGCAGCCCGACGGCGCCCGGGACCTCGAACTTCGGCATCAGGATCATCGAAGCGCCGATGGCGATGGCGAGATTCATCACGCCTGTCATCGCAAACACGTGAAACAGTGGCAGGATGCCGAGAATGCGGTCCTTGCCCGGCTCGCGGCCGCCGACATAGCGGAGGATCTGCTGGACATTGGCGGCGAGATTGGCATGGGTCAGCATCGCCGCACGCGGCCGGCCGGTGGTGCCGCCTGTGTATTGGAACAGCGCGATGTCCACGAGCGGGTCGAGGCCGAGCGGCTTTGGCGCGCCCTTCTCGCGCAGAAGCGCCTCGAAGGACAATACACGGCCGCGCCGCCGGCGCCCCGTCTTGGCGACGTCGGCTCGCCGGAGCAGCCGGAACATCAAGCGCTTCAACAGCGGCAGCTGGCGGGCGAAGGACGCCACGATGAGCTGCGACACGCTGCCCGCTCGCAGCAGCGCCGCGGCCTTGTCGTGCAGCGTCTTGAGGTCGAGCGTGACGACGGCTGCAACGCCGGCATCTGCCGCCAGCGCCGACAGCTCCTCGGTCGTGTAGAGAGGATTGAGGTTGACCACCACCGCGCCCGCCTTGAGGATTGCGTAATAGGCGGTGACATAGGCCGGGCAGTTGGGCAGCAAAAGGCCGATGCGGTGCCCGCGTCCGATGCCGCGCCGCTGCAGCGCCGCCGTCAGCCGCGTCACGTCGCGACCAAGGTCGCGATAGCGGGTCACCGCCCCGAAGAAATCGATGCAAGGCCTGTTGCTGTTGTTTTCAACAGATTTGTCGAACAAGGCGACGAGGCTCTGCGGCTCGATGTCTTCCGCCCAGTCGACGCCCGGTGGATAATGGTCAAGCCAAGGCATTTGCGGCCTTTGCGCCACAACTTCGCCCTGATCTTCGGTTGGAGAGCCGGTTTCAGTCTTGTGTTCCATGTCGCTCCCCCTACTTTGAGTGATGAAACGGTAATGCTGCGACCAAAGTTATGGCATAAGAGTCGCGCGATGGTTTTGTGAACCACAAACCAAGAGGCCCGGCAGGCATGCCGGAACGGACATGTTGCTGGTAGAGAAGTATCCCCGGCTGCGCGGGTGGGCCATTCTTGGCTCGCTCATCGTCATGACGCTTCAGGGCCCGGCTTTGGCCCAGTCCACTCTAGATACACTGAGCTTCGACAAGAAGGAAAAGCTTGCCAAGGCCGGCGATGATGAAGCGCAATTTGCCATTGCGCGCGCCTATGAGGAGGGCAGAGAAGGCCAGCGAAAGGACGTGCTGAAGGCGGCGCAGTGGTATCGCAAGGCGGCCCAGCTCGGCAATCTCGATGCCCAGTTCCGCTTGGCGCGCATTGTCCATAACGGCGCTGACGGCGTCAAAAAGAGTCCGGAGACGGCCGTCAAGCTTTATGAAGCGGCAGCCCAGGCCGGTCATCTCGAGTCGGAATATTGGACGGCCTATTCCTATGAGAAGGGCAGCGGCGTTGCCCCCGACCAGGCCAAGGCGGCGGAGTGGTATCGCAAGGCTGCCGAGGGTGGCCATCCCGGCGCGCAGAACAATCTCGGCCTCATGTATCTGAACGGCAAGGGCATCACCCGCGACCTCAATCGTGCTTTCGACCTGTTCACCCAGGCGGCGAAGGGCGAGGATGCCTTTGCCATGAACAATCTTGGCGGCATGTACGAGATGGGCTGGGGAACCCGGGCCGACAAGAACAAGGCCATCGAGCTTTACACCAAGGCCGCCCAGAAGGGTAACCAGCTTGCCCGCGACAACCTGCGCCGTCTCGGGGTTGCCGTACCCGAAACGGCGGATGCGGCCGGTGCTCTCACCAACACCACCACGACGCCACCGCCGGCCGCCGAGCCTCAAGCGGCGCCGGCCAGCACGGCGACCCAGAAATCGGACGGTGGCCTGCCGACCGTGGCCGCACCGGCGACGACAGCCGTGCCGACGACGCAGCAGCCCTGAGCCTAAAGCAGCGTTAACCAACATCCTCAATCGCTCCTTAACGGGTTGCGGACAATTGTCTGCTGACCCGCCCGCGTGTCGTGGGGGAGGGTGAGGAGCGTGGGCGTTAGGTGCGTGGGCTGTGCTGCAAATCCGTCGGCGTGATCCTGCTGCTGATCGCTGTCGCGCTGCTCGGCGGCTGCTCGACGGGCCCCGCCAAGCGCAACCCGTTCGCTGGCGTCGGCAGCCCCGTCTATCCGGGCAAGGGCCCGCTGCCCAAGGGCGGCGGCAGATACTTCCTGGGCGAGCCTTATGAGGTAGCGGGGTGGAAATATTATCCGCGCGACGATCCGACCTACGACAAGGTTGGGCCGGCCTCATGGTACGGCCCGCAGTTTCACCGCCGCATGACATCGAACGGCGAATGGTTCGACATGGACTATCTCTCGGCCGCCCATCCCACCCTGCCGCTGCCGAGCTACGTCAAGGTCACCAATCTCGAGAACGGCCGAACGGTGGTCGTCCGGGTGAACGATCGCGGACCCTTTGTCGGCGACCGGATCATCGACCTGTCGCGCAGGTCGGCCGAGGTTCTCGGCTTCAAGGAGAAGGGCAGGGCCAATGTCCGCGTGCAATATCTCGGGCCGGCGCCGTTGAACGATCGCGGCGGCGACCTCATGGCGATGAATCAGCACCTGCAGCGCGGAACCGGCTTGACCGCGCTGGCGGCGGCAATGCCCGCGCCGGCAGCTATCGGCGCAAGGCTGCCGCAACGTCAGAGTTATTATGTCCAGATCGGCGCCTATTCCGATCCGCGCAATGCCGAGCGCGCCCGCGAGGCGCTCCGTCCGGTCGGTCCGGTCTCGGTCACCTCGATTGCCGGCCAGCTTGGGACCCTCTACAAAGTCCAGCTTGGCCCCCTCGAGGATCAGGTCAAGGCGGTTGCCGCGCTCGACCAGGCGGTGGCGCAGGGTCATGCCGACGCCCGCCTGGTGCAGGCGAGGGACTGACCCAATTGAGCGGATAAATCGCCCCGTTTGGTTGCTTTCGATGGCTCTTGTCGATAATTTTTGCGCTTCAAGAGGCTCGGCATGGACGGCATGTTGCATCGGACGGTGAGGTGGCTCTCGGCGATTGTCCTCGTCGCGGCCCTGGGCTTCACGAGCCTTGGCGGCACCGGCCGGGCGGCCCAGGATTCGAGCGACTCCGCGACAAAGTTCGACAGCAAGGCGCCCTATGCCATCCTGATCGATTCGCGTTCCGGCAAGGTCTATTACGAGAACCACGCCGACGATCTGATGGCCCCGGCCAGCATGAGCAAGGTCATGACCATGATCATGGTCTTCGAGGGCCTGAAATCCGGCCGCCTGCATCTCAATGACGAGTTCACGATCAGCGAGAATGCCTGGCGCAAGGGCGGTGCGGTATCGGGCGGCTCGACCATGTATGCCCAGCTGAATTCGAGGGTTAAGCTCGAAGACTTGATCCAGGGCGTGATCATCCAGTCGGCCAACGACGCCTGCATCGCCATTGCCGAGGGAATTGCCGGTTCCGAGGAGGCCTTCGCCGACCAGATGACCCGCCGGGCCCGCGAACTCGGGTTGCAGAAGACCACCTTCAAGAACGCCACCGGCCTGCCCGAGCCCGAGCACAAGACCACGGCTCGGGAGCTCGCCCAGATCGCGCGTTATCTCATCGAGGTCTATCCGCAGGAATACGCCCTCTACAGCCGCTCCGATTTCACCTGGAACAACATCCACCAGCAGAATCGCAACCCGCTTCTTGGCTCCTATCCTGGCGCTGACGGCGTCAAGACCGGCCACACCGACGAATCGGGCTACGGCCTCATCGGCTCGGCCGTCCGCGACGGGCGGCGCCTCATCGTCGTCGTCAACGGCTTGCGGTCAACCAAGGACCGCGCTTCCGAGTCGCAAAAGCTGCTCGACTATGGCTTCCGCCAGTTCCGCTCCTACGAGCTCTTCGGAGCCAATGAGACGGTCGGCGATGCCCGCGTCTGGGGCGGCACCTCCTCCTGGGTGAAGCTCGTCGCCCGTGACCCTGTGCGGGTGCTCCTGTCGGACCAGGAAAAGCACAATGCCCGCACCGAGATCGTGTATCGCGGACCGCTGATCGCGCCGGTCAGCGAGGGCCAGGAGGTCGGCTTCATGCGCCTGACCATCGACGGCAAGGTCATCAGCCGCGTGCCGCTGATAACTGGCGCCAATGTCGCATCCAGCGCCGGCATGTGGCGAAAGGCCCTGGACAGCGTCATGTTCATGGCGTTCGGGGGCTAGGCGGCTCGCATGCCGCATGGAATTTTCGTCACGTTCGAGGGCGGGGAAGGGGGCGGCAAGAGCACCCACGCGGCGCGGCTGGCGCAGCATTTGGAGGCGCGCGGACACAAGGTCGTGCTGACCCGCGAGCCCGGCGGCACGCCGGAGGGCGAGGCGATCCGGGCGCTCCTGCTCACCGGCGACCAACACCGCTTCAC
>DATAOT010000078.1:0-2224 GCA_036265615.1 Aestuariivirgaceae bacterium | reverse complement strand
GGCGGCATCGCGCTCACCATGACGGCAGGATCGGCGATCGTGGCCCGCGACTCGGCGCCGGCCTTCGGCAACCTCCATGCCTATCGCGACGAGATCGTGCCGCTGCTCAGGCGGCTGGCGGATGAATGCCACGAGCATGGGGCGGCGGTGATGATCCAGCTCACCCATCTCGGGCGGCGCACCAACTGGAACAAGGCGGACTGGCTGCCGGTGCTCGCCCCCTCGCCGGTGCGCGAGCCGGCGCATCGGTCGCTGCCGAAGGAGATGGAGGACTGGGACGTCGCCCGAGTCGTCAGGGACTATGCCGCCGCCGCGCAGCGCATGAAGGAAGCCGGCCTCGACGGGTTCGAGCTCGAATGCTACGGCCATCTCCTCGACCAGTTCTGGTCGCCGGCAACCAATCACCGCAGCGACGACTACAACGGCTCGCTCGACAACCGCCTGCGCTTCTCTCTCATGGTCATCGATGCGGTGCGCGAGGCGGTCGGCCCCGACTTCATCGTCGGCGCCCGGCTGGTGGCCGACGAGGACTGGGACAAGGGGATCTCGCGCGCCGAAGGGATCGAGATCTGCCGGCGGCTCGTCGCCACCGGCAAGATCGATTTCCTGAACATCATCCGCGGCCATATCGAGCATGACGGGCCGCTGTCGCGGGTGATCCCGGTGACCGGCATGCGCTCGGCGCCGCATCTCGATTTCGCCGGCGATGTCAGGGCTGCCACCCGCTTCCCGGTGTTCCACGCCGCCCGCATCAACGACGTCGCCACCGCTCGCCATGCGATCGCGGAGGGCAAGCTCGACATGGTCGGCATGACCCGGGCCCACATCGCCGACCCGCATATCGGCGCCAAGGTCAAGCGCGGCGAGGAAGCGCGCATCCGCCCGTGCGTCGGCGCCACCTACTGCCTCGACCGGATCTATGAGGGCAACGACGCGCTCTGCATCCACAATCCGGCCACCGGCCGCGAAGCCACCATGCCGCAGATCGTGCAGCGCTCGACGAGCGGGAGCCGTCGCGTGATGGTGATCGGCGGCGGCCCGGCCGGTCTCGAAGCGGCCCGGGTCTCGGCCGAGCGCGGCCATGAGGTGGTGCTGCATGAGGCGGCCTCGGTTGCCGGCGGGCAGCTGCGCCTTGCCGTCCGGGTGGCCCGGCGGGCCGAGCTCATCGGCATCGTCGACTGGCGGCTGTCGGAGCTCGAACGGCTCGGGGTCGCCATGCACTTCAACAGCTTCGCCGACCGCGAGACGGTGCTCGCCGCCGCGCCGGATGTGGTGATCATCGCCACCGGCGGCCTGCCCGCCCCGGCACCGATCGATGAGGGCGGCGAGCTTGCCGTGTCGAGCTGGGAGATCCTGGCCGGCGACGTCAAGCCGGCCGAGCATGTGCTGCTCTATGACGACAATGGCGCCCATCCCGGGATGGCGGCGGCGGAAGTTCTGGTCGACAGCGGCGTCGAGCTCGAGCTCGTGACGCCCGAGCGGTTCTTCGCCCCCGAGATGGGCGGGCTCAACCTCGTGCCCTATATGCAGAAGCTTCATGAGGCGAATGTCCGGATCACGCCGATGGTGCGGGTGAGGAGGCTCACCCGGGTCGGCAATCGGATCGCTGTCACCCTGTGGTCGCCCTATAGCGAGAAGGATTGCGGCGAGCGGGTGGTCGACCAGGTGGTGGTCGAGGCCGCGACGCTGCCGCTGGCCGAGCTCTATTTCGAGCTCAAGGAGCTGTCGCGCAATCGCGGGGCGGTCGATTATGACGCCCTCATCGGCGGCCGGCCGCAGACGCTGGCCAGCAATCCGGACGGGATGTTCCAGCTGTTCCGGATCGGCGATGCGGTGGCGGCCCGCAACATTCATGCCGGGATCTATGACGGCTTGCGCCTCTGCAAGGATTTGTGAGGCTGCTCAGGCACTTGTGCGCGGCCTGTGGAAAACGGCGATTGCAAGGCAGACAGCCGCTCGGGCCGGCGGCAGCATCGGCGCCAAGCATGGTTTCCTTCGTGAAACCCGGACGGGACAGCGTGCAATTTTCTGACGGCTTTGCGGCGATCCGTTGCCGACACTCGGAGCCTGTCGCTAGCATGCTCTTCCTGTCCGCCGCACTTCGCGGATGCCGGTCTCGCCGGACGCGGAACCGCGAGACATGAGCGCGCGGAACCGTCAGCAACGGTTCCGCGCCTCTCCGCACCGATCGATCCCGGAACTCGAGCCGTGGATCAGATCGGTG
>DATAOT010000077.1:0-13307 GCA_036265615.1 Aestuariivirgaceae bacterium | reverse complement strand
AGCCCGCCGGTCACGGCGAGATGGCTCAGCACCATCCGTGCCAGCCGCAACGTCCCGATGAAGCCCGGCCGGCCGCCATAGAGCGTCGCAAGATCGCGGAGCATGCGGAAGTTGAGGGCCGCGACGAACAGGATGTCGAGCGCCGCCGCCGGCATGACCGCCGTCGTCAGGGTGACGCGGCGCGAGCTTCGGGTGATGATCCGCCCGGCCGTTTCGTCCAGGCGGCTGACGATGTCGCGCTCGGCGATCCTGATGCGGTCCGCCGGATCCATGATGTCGCGCTCGTGCCGATCGAGATCGGCGAGCGCCGCCGCGAGCTCGGGCCGCCCGCCATAGAGCCGGCGCAGGTGGCTGAGCGCCAGCTGGGCCGCGGCTGCATCGCGCGCCGCGATCGCCCGGGCGGCATCGTCCTGGATCGAGCCGAGCGCATTGAGCCGGATGAGCCCGACCACCTCGCGCAGCAGGATGGCAATGAGCGCGAACGCGATCAGCCCGGCCAGCGAAACGCCGATTCCGCCAAGGACGACCGAGCGCTGGAACAGCGCCTCGATGAATTGCGTCACGGCGAAGCCGGCCCACAGCACGGCGAGCGAGCTCGCGGCCGAAACCAGCACGCTTCCCCAGCGGAAGGAGCGGCGCAGACCCAGCGGCTGCGCCGTGGCCGGCACGAGTTCCGGTTCGGGCAGATCGGGCTCGATCTCGATCTCCGCCGTCTCCGGCAGGCGGAAGGCGGTCGGCCGGCGTGGGCTCGTCATCTGAAGCGGTCTCCGATCAGGAACTCGATGGCGCGGTCGAGCCTGATATGGGGAAAGGCCGGGCTCGACTGAAGGGGGCCGGCGCTGAGCTTCGGCGGTCGGAAGCGGACGAACCGGATGCTCCCGGCCATCGAGCCGTCCAGCGCCTTCGCCGGATCGGCCGGCAGATCACCCGGAAAGATCGCGGCTTCCGTGTCGCCGTCGAACAGCTCCTCGCCGACGACCTCGCCGGCCTCCGGCGTGCCGACGATGCAGGGGAGAATGTCGCCGCCCTGCCGGACCGTTGCCTCGCGTGTCGCCCGGATCGCCGCGATCGCCGCGACATCGAGCCGGGCGCCGGCGAATTCGACCCGCTTGAGCGCCCGCTCGAGCACCAGCCTCAGGATTGCTTCGAGCCGGTCATGCGAGCCGTGATGCAGAAGATCGGCCTTGGTTGCGGCGAACAGGATGCGATCGATGCGCCGGCCGGTGAACACCGACGACCAGGAATTGGCCCCTTGGCGGAAGCAGGCGAGCACCGCCGACAGGCCGGCCGAGAGATCGGCCACCGCCGCCGGGCCGGCATTGAGCGCCGTCAGGAGATCGGCCAGCACGATCTGGCGGTCGAGTCTCGCGAAATGATCGTAGAAGAACGGCTGCACCACATGGGCGACGTAACTGTCATAGCGCCGCTGCATCATGGCGTGGAGCGAGCCGCGCTTCGCCGCTGTCTCCGGCGTGACATCGAGCGGGGCGAAGGTGAGGAGGGGCGAGCCTTCGAGATCGCCCGGCATGAGAAAGCGGCCCGGCGGCAGGGATGACAGCGAGACGTCGTCTCGGCGGCAGCGGGCGAGATACTCCGTGAAGACCCGCGCCGCCTGCTGTGCCGCCGCTTCGCTGGCCCGCGCTTCCGGCTCGAGCGTCGCGAGATGATCGTGGACGGCGGCCGCCAGCTTGAGCCGGGCGCCGGAGCGGCTTTGGGCAAGCGTTGCCTGCGACCACTCCTCGTAGCTCAGCGACATCAGCGGCAGATCGAGCAGCCATTCGCCGGGATAGTCGACGATGTCGATATGGAGCTGCCCGCCATGGGTGTTGCGCGCCACGAGCCCGCGGGCCCGGTAGTCGATGGTGAGCCTGAGCTCGGAAATTCGCCGCGTTCCCTCAGGCCAGGTTCGCTCGGGGCCGGTCAGCAGCGCGACGTGATCCTCATAGGCGAAGCGCGGGATCTCGTCGTGGCTCTGCGGCTCGAGATAGGCGCGCACGATCCGCCCCTCGGCCTGGGCATTGAACAGCGCCAGACGGCCGCCATGCAGGAGGTTGTGGACGAGCGCGGTGATGAACACGGTCTTGCCCGAGCGCGACAGGCCGGTGACGCCGAGACGCACTGTCGGCGAGACAAGACCGGCGAACAGCTCGCCGATGCCGCCGAGCGCGACGCGAGCCTCTTCGATGAGCGTCGATGCCATGGTTCAGCCGTCGCTCAGAGGGTGACGCGCCAAAGTGAATTCGCTTGGGCTGGACTGTCCCTCTCTCCCTCATGGCCGGGCTTGACCCGGCCATCCAGTCCTTTTCTGTACTGTAGCCTGGATGGCCGGCTCGGGGGCCGGCCATGAGGGGATGGTAACACGCGTCAACCTCAACTCATCATGATCCAGGGTCACCTGTCCGATGCCAGACCCTTTGGCGTGACGAAGGCGGCAAGCGTGCCCTTGCCCGGCTTGATCGCGCTCCAGGCCTTCGCCTCGAAATCGATGACCGCCAGGGCCGCCGTCGGGAACTTGCGCTCCATTGCCGCCATGAGCTCGGGTTCGCCCGTGCCGGCCAGCATCGAGGCGAGCTGCTGCACCGCCGGATTGTGGCCGACCAGCATCAGCGTCTTGGCATCGCCGCCATGCTCCGTGATCGCCTCGAGCAGCCGCACGCCGCTGCCGAAATCATAGAGCGCCTCATCGAACACGATTTCGGGGCTCCTGCCGAGCTTGTCGAGGACGAGGCTCAAGGTCTGCCGGGTGCGGGTTGCCGGCGACGACAGGACGAGATCGGGCGCAAGCTCCCTCTCCCGCATGTACCCGGCGATCACCGGGGCACTTTCGCGGCCGCGCTTGCTGAGCGGCCGGTCGCGATCGTCGAGAGCGGCATCGGACCAGTCCGACTTGGCATGACGCAGCAGCAAGAGACGGATCATCGGGTGCCGCCCGCGGTCGGGCTGCCGATTGCCGAGCAGTCGAACGGCGTCGTCTGGTAGACCTGGTTGATCCAATTGCCGAACAGCAGGTGAGCGTGGCTGCGCCAGCGGTTCTCCGGATGGGCATGCGGATCGTCATGCGGGAAGTAGTTGGCCGGAAGCCGGATCGGCTTGCCGTTGTTGGTGTCGCGCCAATACTCCTCGGCCAGCGTCGCCGTGTCGTATTCGATGTGGTTGAACATGTAGAGCGCCCGATGCGGCTCGTCGGCGACCAGGCACAAGCCTGCCTCTTCCGACTCCATCAGCACCTCGAGCCCGGCATCGCTCGGCAGCTCGCTGCGCCGCACCTCGGTCCACCGCGACACCGGGATTGAGAAGTCGTCCGAGAAGCCCCTGAGATAGGGCGAGGCCGGGTTGAGGTTCTTGTGGCGGTAGACGCCGAACGACTTGTGGCTCAGCCGATGCTTGCCGACCCGGTGATGGCGATAGAGCGCCGCCTGCGCTGCCCAGCAGATGCAGAAGGTCGAATGCACATGATCGAGCGTCCAGTCGAAGAACCTGACGAGCTCCGGCCAGTAGGAGACCGCCTCGAATTCGAGGAGCTCCACCGGCGCACCGGTGACGATCATGCCGTCGAACTTCTCGTCGCGAACCTCGCTCAGGTCGCGATAGAAGGCGATCATGTGGTCGGCCGGCGTGTTCTTCGGCGTGTGCCCGGTCATCTTGAGCAGCGTGAATTCGACCTGCAGCGGGGTCGCCCCGCACAGCCGGGCAAATTGCGTCTCGGTGCGGATCTTGTCGGGCATGAGATTGAGCATGCCGATGCGCAGCGGCCGGATGTCCTGCCGTATGGCATCTGCCTCGCTCATCACCATGACGCCCTCACGCTCGAGCGTCTGGCGGGCGGGGAGATTGTTCGGCACCTTGATCGGCATTTCGGCAGAGAACTCCTTGACGAGGCGGCATTCAGGTCGGGGGTATCTAGAGGCGCGCGGCCCCCGATGCAAGGGACTCAGGGCGCATCCAGAGCCTCGCAGATCAGCTCGAGAAACGCCCCCTGGTCGGTGATCTCGGGAATGCGCTGCATGTCCACCGTGTAGCCATATTGCCGCGCGATCGCCTCATAAAGCGGGATCCGGTGATGCAGGAGCTGCCCGAACCCCCAGACCAGGAACGCGTCCGGATCGACCTCCTGGTCGGCCCGGATGCCGGTCAATGTCTTGTACTCCACCCATTTCTGCTTCAGGAATTGGGGCTGGTAATACATCGGCTTGGGCTGATGGCGGAACCGCTCGACCAGCTCGTCCGCATGCTCGGGCGTGCCGCGGATGTAGAGCAGGAGCGTGTGGGCGGCGAGGCTGCGCATGACCGGGTCGTGCTCGTCGCTCGCGTCCACCACCTCGCACAGCGATCCGCCGGAATCGCAGATGAAGTGCTGGTAACCATAGATGTCTCGCGCCTTCTTCACGAACATCGGCACATCGTGGAGGGAGGCGATCTCGGCCTGCCGGTGCTGCTCCTGCCGCTCGACATAATCCTCGAATGAAATGCCGCCCTTGTCGGGATTGCCGGGCTTGCCGAGATAGGTCGACAGCGGGTCGAGATTTTCGAAGGTGATGTTGGAGGAGATGTAGATCGAGTCGGTGCGCAGGAGGTCGCGAAGGAACGGGTTCTTCATCGCCTCCTTCTTGAAGTTGTCGACGATGTGCTCGCCCATATAGCGCGTGCCGATCCGGTAATCGACCGAATAGTGGAACCAGTCGTGATGCCGCAGCATGCGGGCGAGGCTGGTCTTGCCGACGCCGGACATGCCGAAGATGGTCACGGCCTTGGCCGGCCAGTCCATGAAAGCCTTTGCCGAGGGGAACTTCATGTCAGCGGGGCGGGCCCTAAAATTGCTTGGTGAGCGTCAGGCTGGCGCCATGCGCCTCGAAACTGTCGAACGGCGTATTCGACCAGGCCTTACTATAGGTGTATTCAAGTTGTGGAGCGAGGCCCCAGATCTCGAAATCGCGCTTGGTTAACGTTGCGCGGATGTCCAGTCTGACGTCGTCGCGCGGCTCGTCCATGAAGGGATAGTCGCCGGCATAGATGCTTCGCCTGAGCCGCCCCTCGGTATAGAGCGTCAGGCCGTAGCCGAATTCGTGATAGGCGGCAAGGCCGCCCATCGCCGACCAATAATCGAGATGGGACAGGGTGGCGGTCCCGCGCTCGGCTCCGGCGAGAGCGTAGAACACCGTCGCCGGCGACAGCGACCATGACACCCGCCCCTCGCCGCCCGACGTCGTGCCGTCGCGATACTCGGCGTGATCATAGAGATTGAAGGCCTGGCGCAGCCGAAGATAGCCGCCGGTGCGCGGGCCGAACCGCTGCTTGATCGTGAGCTGCGGGCCGACGCTCCACAGAAATTCGTCGCCCGACCAGCGCTCCTGGGCGATACCGCCGAGCCACACCTCGGTCGAACCGTTCTTGCGGCGGAGCTCCACGGTCTGCGACAGCAGGAAGTCGTCGAAGCTGTCGCCTTGATAATCGGTGTAGTTGACGCCGGCCGCCGTCACCAGCGACAGGTCCTCGCCGAGCCGGAACTGGTATGAGCCGTTGGTGCCGCCGCGCAGCCCGATGCCGCTTTTTTCGTGCGTGTTGTCGTCGACCACGAACGGCAGCCCGTCGATCCATACGACCTTCCTCGACGTCCCGTTGTTGAAATTGGTGCTCGGGGCGAGCGACGCCCAGAAATCGAAATCCCATGGTCGGCGCTGGCTGATGGCGTCGAGGAAGCCGTCGAATGTGCGCACGAGCTCCGGCGTCGGCGCCGCACCGATCAGAAGCTCGAATTGGTGGCGCGCCCCGTCATCGTCATTGTCCAGGTAGAGCGCGCGGGCGAGCTCCATCCTGACCATGGTGAGGTTGGGATCGCTTGCCAGCGCCGTGCGGAAGCGGTGGACGGCACCCTTGAGATCGCCGCGCGCCTCGGCGATGAGCCCTTGCAGGAACAGGGTGCGGTTCCGGGCATAGGGTCCGCGGAACGGCACGTCGGCGAGCATCCGCGCCGCCTGCTCCTGGCCGCCGGAGCGGATCATGCCGATGAGGATGCGCAGCCGGACCCGCTCGTCCAGCGTCTCGAATCCGACGTCGCCCCTGGTGGAAGCCTGTCCCGCAGCCGGCGTTCCGGCAGCGGCCGGCCCGAGGAATATGGAGGCGACGGCGACGCAGCACAGGAACGCACCGGTCAGGATGCGTTCCATTGCTTTTGAAAGCGGTATGCCCTCGCCGGTCACTTCACGCAGTTCGTCGCACACTGGGCATTGAACATGCCCTGCATGTCGACGGTGCCGCGGCGGTCGTCATTGATGCCGGTATCGGCGCCGCCCGGCGCCGGCAGCCGCGCATAGGTCGCGAACACGCCGGTGACGTTGTCGGCCTTCTCGCCATAGAAGCCGCCATGCATCGGGTTGTCGCCATTGACGAAATCGGGCTGCTCCGTGGTCGATCCCTCGCGGGCTTCGTTGCGCTGCAAGTAGCTCGCGCCCGAGATCGTGTTGCCGTTGATGTTGCCCTTCAGCACGACGTCGGAATCGTGGAAGACGAAGCGGTTGCCGGTTCCCGGAGTGATCTGCACCACGTTGCCGCTGTCATATTTCTCCCAGTAGGTCGGCGTGAGGACGCCATTGATCTTGGCGGCTGCGAAATCGGCGGTGATCTCGGCATTGCCGCGCAGCCGCCAGTAGCCGTTCGGGTCGTAGGCCCAGCCGTCGGGCTTGGTCCAGTTGTCGGTCATCGCGGTGGCGGCGAAGGCGCCCTCATAGGTCGCGCTCGGGCCGGAGGTCGGCAGCGATGCCGCCGGCGTCGCATTGCCGCCGAAGAACCAGGCCGCCTTCGCATCCTTGGTGCCGCCGTTCGTGACGTTGCGGTATTGGGCGGCATAGCTCGTCATGTTGCCGTTGGCGTCGGTAAACTTCCAATATTGCAGCTCTTCGTCGGTCTGGGTGTTGATCTTGCGGTATTCGCTGTAGTCGGCCGCGCGGTATTCGGCAGCGCTTGTCTGCAGATCGGCATCCTTCAGCCCGTTGGCGTCGTGGTGATAGAGCCCGAGCTCGGTCGGGCCGCCCCAGCCCAGCGTGTTCTTGGGATCGATGGCGACGGTCGCCGTTTCGCTGCTGGTTCCCTGATTGGCGAAGGTGAGCTTGGCGAGGCCGCCGCTGGTCGGCGACCGGCCGGTCGGCGCGAAGGCGAGCGCCTTGTCGCCGCTGGCGAGGGTTACCGCGTTCGGCCCGCCGGTGCCGCTGGTGTCGCCCGCCAGGCCCGAGCTTGGATCGGTGCCGCCGCCGCCCGAGGTCGAGCCGCCGCCATTGCTGCCGCCCGAGCCGGGATTGCCTGGTGCTCCCTGGTCGGCAATCGAATCGGTAGACGTGACGCAACCACCCCCTGAGGCAGCCGTCGCCGCCAATAGAAGGAGAACAACCAGCCGCCGCATGACCTTGCCCCGCCCCACAAACACTCCTCGGCGATGATGTGGCGGCAGGGTTAATTTTGGCTGAAACGACAAATCGGCGAATAATCGTTGTGCATTGCGAAGGTGCCATTGCGTAATGACGTGCACCCCCTTGGCCAAGCCGAATCAATGACTTGTGTGGCTTTTCAGAGCTTGTCGGACCCCTATTGTCGAGTGTATTTGACCTCGATATATAGGCGCCCTGTTCAGAAGGGCGTTGCCCTTCGGGAGATGAGGGACCCCGGCAATGTCCAAATCGAATGGCATCGTTTACCATCCTTCGGACGACGAACCCTTCATGAGCGAGCGACAACGGGAGTATTTCCGCTTGAAGCTACTGAACTGGAAGGAAGAGATTTTGCACGAAAGCAAGGAGACGCTGCTTTCTCTGCAAGATGAGAACAATGTATTGCCTGATCTGGCCGATCGGGCCTCCACCGAGACCGATCGCGCCCTCGAGCTCAGGACCCGCGACCGCCAACGCAAGCTGATCTCCAAGATCGATGCCGCGCTGAAGCGCATCGAGGACGGCTCCTACGGCTATTGCGAGGAAACCGGCGAGCCGATCAGCCTGAGGCGGCTCGATGCCCGCCCGATCGCCACGCTGTCGATCGAGGCACAGGAGCGCCACGAGAGGCGCGAGAAGGTTTACCGGGAGGATTGACCGGAGAGCCGCGCCGCCTGGGCCGCTCAGAAGGTCTCGCCCGCCTCGTTGTCGCGCCGCCCGAGCCGCGGTTCGTCGCGGCTGACCGCCCTGAGATTGTGGGGGCGGTTTTCGCCGAATATCGCCGGCCGCGGCGGGCCCGGCCGTGGCCCAACCGGCCGCAGCGAATCGGCAGAGAGCCCTTCCGTCTGCTCGCCTGCCGGTACTGGATATTCGCGCTGCGGCGGCTCGAATTCCCGCGGCTGGACGAAGTCGGGACGCGGCTTGCGCATGCCGGGCTCGCTGCCGCGGCTCGCAATGCCGGGCTCGATCACCAGATCCTGGCTGCCGCCGATCAGCACCAGGTGCTCGACATTGTCGCGCCGCACAAGAATGAGCCGCCGCGTCTTGTCGATCTCGTAATATTCGCTGATTCCCAGCCGCATGCCGCGGCGGCCCCCCATCCCGCCCTGGAACGTCCTGAAGATCATCAACAGGATGATGAGCACGACCAGCGCTGCCGCGCCGGCAATGAGGTAGGTGGTGTAGGGAGCAAGATCAGGCATGTTGGCTTGGCTTCCGTGGGCCGGGGACAGCCCGGCTCTGTGAGTGGTCCTTAGTCCCAAAAATGGGCAGGATGGCGACGCGGGCAACGCAAACAGAGGCGATTCGGCAGCGCATCCTGCTCCGATGCTGCCGCCGATCCCTTATACTCCAGGTGATTCGATTGGCCAGAGGTTCAGGCTGATGACGGGCGGGGCGGTGGAAATCAGGGGCGCGATCGGCAAGGCCGGGGATCGCGGTGCCGTCAGGTCCGAGCTCGCGGGCAGCCGGCAGGGCCATCCCCGGATCGCCGCCGTCATGGCTTTGGCCCTGGCGGCGGGCGTCTGGGGCGTGGCGACGCTGGCGCCCCATCGGATGGGGCTGCCGGCCCTGCTCGGCCTCGGCGCGGCGGCGCTTGTCGGGCTGATTTTCTCGCTGGGCGTCGTTGCCGGCTTCGTCCATATCGGTCGGCTGCCGAGGCAGCGCGTGTTCTTCGACGGCCTCCTCGACGCGGTGGCGGATCCCTGCGTCGTCACCGACTTGCGAGGCCGTGTCGTCTACGCCAACGAGCCCTATCGCCAGCTCCTGTCGGCGGTCGGGCTGAACCGGCTCGTCGGCGTGGAAAACCTCTATGCCGGCTACCCTGAGGTTGCCGACAGGGTCTACCGGCTGTCCCAGGCGGCGCGCGAGGGCAGGGCCGCCCACGAGGAATTCCGTCTTTCTCCCGGCTCGGCCGCCGCGCTGGCGCGCCCGGACAAGCCGGCCTGGATCCGCGCCCAGATCCGTCCCGTGGGACTGCCGACGGGCCAGGTCTACACGCTCTGGCGCCTCATCGACCTCACCGACGACCGGGCCCGCCAGGAGGAGGCGTTCGGCCATCTCCAATACATCATCAACTATCTCGATCATGCCCCGGCGGGATTCTTCTCGACCGCTCCGAGCGGCGAGATCGTCTATGTCAACGCCACCCTTGCCGGCTGGCTCGACATTGACCTTGACCGCACGACCGACGGCACGCTCACCTTGGACCAGCTCGTCACGCCTGAGGGTGCGCGGCGCATCGCCAGGATCGAGCCGGTGCCGGGCGGCGTCAGGGTCGCAAGCTTCGATCTCGATCTGCAGGGCCGCGACGGCAAGCCCATCCCCGTCCACATCGTCCACCGCATGGATTTCAGCAGCGACGGGCAGCCGCTGCCGTCGCGCTCGCTGGTCCTCGACCGCCGCGGCCGCGAGGCCGAGCCGGTGAGCGGCGGCGACATCAAGATCGCACGCCTCATCAACAATGCGCCGATCGGCATCGTCCAGATCGACCGCGATGGCAGGATCCTGTCGATGAACGCCGCCTTCACCCACATGGCGGAGGTGGCGCGGCTCGGCAGCCCGCTCGCGCTCTCGATTGCCGAGGGCCACCGCGCTGCCTTCGCCGACGCACTCGCGGCGGCGCTCGCGGGCGAGGTTCCCGAGCCGCTCGACTTTGCCTTCGCCGGCGAGCCGCAGCACACCGGCCAATTGCTTTTCGGCCGCTACGATCAGGTGGGCGCCGCCGCGCTCACCCTCTACGCCACCGACACGACACGCCATTCCTCGCTCGAGGTGCAGCTCGCCCAGAGCCGCAAGATGCTGGCCATCGGCCAGCTGGCGGGCGGCGTCGCTCACGACTTCAACAATGTCCTCACCGCGATCATCGGCTTCTCGGATCTGCTGCTTGCCCGCCACAAGCCGACCGATCCTTCCTTTGCCGACATCATGAACATCAAGCAGAACGCCAACCGGGCCGCCAATCTGGTGCGCCAGCTGCTGGCGTTCTCCCGCCGCCAGACGCTCCGGCCGGAGATCACCTCGCTCAGCGACATCATCTCCGATCTCGGCCATCTCCTCGGCCGGCTGCTCGGGGAGAAGGTCGAGCTCAAGATCGTCCACGGCCGCGACATCGGGCTCGTCAGGGTCGACATCAACCAGTTCGAGCAGGTCATCATCAATCTCGCGGTCAATGCTCGCGATGCCATGCCGAGCGGCGGTGTCCTGACGATCCGCACCTTGAATCTCGGCACGGAGGAAGCGCGCACCGTCAGGCCCGGTCTGCTGCCGCCGGCCGATTACGTGGTCTGCGAGGTCGAGGACAGCGGCATCGGCATGCCGCCGGACGTGCTGGAGAAGATCTTCGAGCCCTTCTTCACCACCAAGGAGGTCGGCAAGGGCACCGGGCTCGGCCTCTCCACCGTCTACGGCATCGTCAAGCAGACCGGCGGCTTCATCTTCTGCGACAGCGAGGTCGGCCGCGGCACCGTTTTCCGGATTTATCTCCAGCGCCATTCCGGTGCCGCGCGCGAAATTGCGGCGGTGCAGCAGGCGGAGACCCGAAAGGATGCCAAATCGGCCGACCTCACCGGCCGCGGCACCATCCTGCTGGTCGAGGACGAGGATGCGGTCCGCTCCTTTGCCTCGCGGGCACTTCAGTCGCGCGGCTATACGGTGCTGACCGCCGAGACCGGCGAGAGGGCGCTCGAGGTGGTGGAGACGCACGGCCAGGCCATCGATCTCGTCCTCTCCGATGTGGTGATGCCGGAGATGGATGGGCCGACCCTTCTGCGCGAACTGCGCCGCCGCGGCATCGGCACCAAGGTGGTGTTCATCTCCGGCTATGCCGAAGATGCCTTCGAAAAGAATCTCGAAGGCCAGACCGACTTCGCGTTCCTGCCCAAGCCTTTCACGCTGAAGCAGCTGGCGGAAGCGGTGAAGGACGCGATGAGCTCGTGAGTTTCCGGTCGAATCCCCGTGGAGCGTGCACGCCGCTCCAAAAAATTGTATTTGCATGGGCCATTGCAACTTTTCGACGAGAATGTTACAGAATGGATGCCGGTGAGAATTCGCGCCAGGCTACCGGGAGAGCGTAGGCGGCGTCCCGACCTCCCCCCAGACGTCACGGGGGTCGACTGCGACTCTCCCGGGACTGCCGGCGATCTTTGCGATAAGCCGCGCTGATCAGAAAAACGTCTTTTCCTCCAATGACTTGCAAAAGGCATTTGCGATGAGAACAAAAAGAGTACATGATGCTCTGCATAGTCCCTTGTGGAATCAGGGACGCTGGTCAATAAGGAGCGGCGAGATGGGGCAGACCAATCTCCGGCTGATAGAGAATTCGTCCATGGACAGAAAGAAGGCGCTCGACGCGGCTCTCAGCCAGATCGAAAGGGCATTCGGCAAGGGCTCGATCATGAAGCTCGGCGCCAATATGGCGATCGAGATCGAGGCCATCCCCACGGGGTCGCTCGGGCTCGACATCGCCCTTGGCATCGGCGGCCTGCCGCGGGGCAGGGTGGTCGAGATCTTCGGCCCGGAATCTTCCGGCAAGACCACGCTCGCCCTCCAGACCATCGCCGAGGCGCAGAAGCGCGGCGGCATCTGCGCCTTCATCGACGCCGAGCACGCGCTCGACCCGGTCTATGCCCGCAAGCTCGGAGTGGATGTCGACGAGTTGCTGATCTCTCAGCCCGATACCGGCGAGCAGGCGCTCGAGATCGCCGACACGCTGGTCCGTTCCGGCGCCGTCGAGGTGCTGGTCATCGATTCGGTTGCAGCCCTGACCCCCAGAGCCGAGATCGAGGGCGAGATGGGGGATGCGCTCCCTGGCATGCAGGCGCGTTTGATGAGCCAGGCGCTGCGCAAGCTGACCGCTTCCATCTCGAAGACCCAGTGCATGGTGATCTTCATCAACCAGATCCGGATGAAGATCGGGGTGATGTTCGGCAATCCGGAGACGACGACCGGCGGCAATGCGCTGAAATTCTACGCCTCGGTGCGGCTCGACATCCGGCGGATCGGCGCCATCAAGGATCGTGACGAGGTGGTCGGCAACCAGACCCGCGTCAAGGTGGTGAAGAACAAGGTTGCACCGCCTTTCAAGCAGGTCGAATTCGACATCATGTATGGCGAGGGCATCTCGAAGACCGGCGAGCTTATCGATCTCGGGGTCACCGCCGGCGTGGTCGAGAAATCCGGTTCCTGGTTCTCCCATGCCGGCGAGCGGATCGGCCAGGGCCGCGAGAATGCCAAGACGTTCCTCAAGAACAACCGCGATGTCGCCCAGACCATCGAGACGGCGATTCGGGCCAATGCCGGGCTCATTTCGCAACGGATCACAGGAACGCCGTCGGAGGGCGAGGACGGCTCCGCCGCCGACGCGTAAAGCAGGATCGCTCCATCCCTCATGGCGGGCGCCGAGCCGGCGAGCCAGCCAATGCCACGGAAAAGCTGGGATGGCCGGGTCAAGTCCGGCCATGAGAGGGAGGGGAAAAGGTGGCAACCGGCAGTGACCGGCACGGCTGCCTGCTGCTAGGGTCCGGACCCCTTTAAGCTAGCGAATCAAGGGCGTCCCAATTTTCCCTTCTCCCCGTTCCTACGGGGAGAAGGTGGCCGAAGGCCGGATGAGGGGCATATCTCGCCAGCTCAACCACCCCTCACCCGGTCTCGCTTCGCTCGCCCCCCTACGCCCTCTCCCCGCTGACGCGGGGCGAGGGGAAAAGAAGGACGCTTGAGTCCGGACCCTAGCCCGCGAGCGCCTGGTCGAGATCGTTGATGAGGTCCTCGATCGCCTCGATGCCGATCGACAGCCGGATGAGGTTTTCCGGCACCGGGCTGTCTGGCCCCTCGATGATCCGCCGGTGCTCGGCGAGGCTTTCGACACCCCCGAGCGATGTGGCCGGAAGAAAC
>DATAOT010000076.1:0-1989 GCA_036265615.1 Aestuariivirgaceae bacterium | reverse complement strand
ATAGCGCACGCGCTTGCCGGAGGGTTTGTGAATCTGATTGAAGCTGATCTCGGAAGCGGTCTCGACCGCCGGGTAGATCTCGACACCGATCGTCACCAGCGACAAGCGCAAGGTGCCCTTCCAATAGACGCGGCCAGGCTTCGCCATGAACCATAACCTCACTCAACAACCGACTATGGGGGCCGACCATAGCACGAGCCTTCAGGCCACGGCAGTGGCACCCGCCGTCAGCACGAGCTAGAGTTACCGCCGGCTCTGCCTGATCAAAGAATGAATGATGGGAGGATATGCGGTGCCGAAAAACATCCAGGGACCTGGAATCTTTCTCGCGCAGTTTGCCGGCGATCAGCCGCCTTTCAATTCGCTCGATGCGATCTGCGGCTGGGCCGCCGGTCACGGCTACAAGGGGGTGCAGATCCCCTCCTGGGACGGCCGGCTGTTCGACCTCAAGAGAGCGGCCGAGTCGCGCGCCTATTGCGACGAGGTCAAGGGCACGGCCGGGCACCACGGGCTTGAGGTGACCGAACTCTCGACCCATCTCCAGGGCCAGCTGGTGGCGGTGCACCCGGCCTATGACGAGTGGGTCGACGTCTTCGCGCCGGCCACGCTTCATGGCAAGCCCAGGGAGCGGCAGGCCTGGGCGGTCGACCAGCTCATGCTGGCGGCCAAGGCGTCGCGCAATCTCGGGCTTCAGAGCCATGTCACCTTCTCGGGAGCGCTTGCGTGGCCCTTCGTCTATCCCTTTCCGCAGCGCCCGCCCGGGCTGATCGAGACGGCCTTTGCCGAGCTTGCGGGACGCTGGCGACCGATCCTCGACGCCTTCGACGCGAACGGGGTCGATGTGTGCTACGAGATTCATCCCAGCGAGGACATTTTCGATGGCGCAAGCTTCGAGCTGTTCCTCGACCGGCTGAACGGGCACAAGCGCTGCTGCATCAATTACGATCCGTCGCATTTCCTGCTGATGCAGCTCGACTACCTGGCGTTCATCGACATCTATCACGAGCGCATCAAGGCGTTTCACGTGAAGGATGCCGAGTTCAATCCGGATGGGCGGCAGGGCGTCTATTCCGGCTACCAGCCCTGGCTCAAGCGGGCGGGGCGGTTTCGCTCGCTGGGCGACGGGCAGGTCGACTTCCCCGGCGTGTTCTCGCGGCTGGCGGCTCACGACTATTCCGGCTGGGCGGTGCTCGAATGGGAGTGCTGCCTCAAGCATCCGGAGCAGGGTGCGGCGGAAGGCGCGCCGTTCATCGAGAACCATCTGATCCGGGTCACCGACAGGGCGTTCGACGATTTCGCCGGCGGCACGACGGATGCCGCCAAGGTGAAGCGGTTCCTCGGTCTCGGCCAGGGACGTTGAGCCATGGCCATCGAAGCCTCGAAGTCACAGGAACAGGCCCGGCGGATCCGGCTCGGCATGGTCGGCGGCGGGCAAGGGGCGTTCATCGGTGCCGTTCACCGCATCGCCGCGCGGATGGACGACAACTACGCCTTGCTGGCGGGCGCGCTGTCGGGCGACCGGGCGCGGGCCAAGGCATCGGCCGCCGAGCTTGGGCTCGATCCGGCGCGCTCCTATGACAGCTATGAAGCGATGGCGGTGGCAGAGAGCCGGCGGCAGGATGGCATCGAGGCAGTGGCGATCGTCACGCCCAACCATCTGCATGAGCCGATTGCCCGCGCATTCCTCCATGCCGGGATCCATGTGATCTGCGACAAGCCGCTGGCGGTGTCGGCCGAGGAGGCGAAGAGCCTCCAGGACCTCACCAGGAAAACTGGCCTGATCTTCGCCGTCACCTACAATTACTCCGGCTATCCGATGGTGCGGCAGGCGGAGGCCATGGTGGCGGCGGGCGAGCTCGGCGAGATCCGGGTGGTGCAGGTCGAATATCCGCAAGGGTGGCTCGCGACCCGGCTCGAGGAGAGCGGGCAGAAGCAGGCCGTCTGGCGCACCGATCCGGCGCAGTCGGGAGCCGGCGGGTGCATCGGCGA
>DATAOT010000075.1:0-19616 GCA_036265615.1 Aestuariivirgaceae bacterium | reverse complement strand
GAAAGATGGCGTCGCAGAGCCCGCTCGCCTGCGGCTGCACCACATAGGCGATGGTCGCGGTCCCATAGGCACCGCCGTAATACTCCATGATGTCCGACTTGCCGGGCGAGATGACGAAGCAGATCTTGTCGGCGCCGCCGTGGATCATGCGTTCGACCAGGTATTCGCTCACGGCGCACGGTCTCTCTGTGATGCCGTCTAGGCGGCTGCCCACGGGCAGAAGCTCTTTCGAGAAGGCCAGCGGCTGGATGCGGCTGCCGCGTCCTGCCGCCGGGATTATACCCCACATGGTCGTGCCTCCGTCCCCCCGCGACGATGCTCGAACGCGCCTGCTTGCGGCGCTTCGAGAGCCGCCACCAGCTCATCGGCCCGTCGTGCCGAGGTGTGGTCGCGCAGAAACCGCTCATGCGCCGCCTGGGCGATCCGCTCGAGCGCGCTGTCGGGTTCATCCAGTGCGCTCAACGCCTCCTCGGTGCTGCGCGCGATCAGGATCTCGCTCCCCGGCTCGAAAAAGGCATCGAGCCCTTCGAACCAGTCGGAAACCACCGGGGCTTGGCAGGCTGCCGCCTCGAACAAGCGTCCCGACGGGCACCACCCCATCTGGGCCATCGTGTCGCGCGTGACATTGAGGGTCAATCGCGATGACGAATAAAAGGCGGAATGCAGGTCGGGCGGAATGTGGCGCACGAACCAGATGTTGGCGGTCCACGGGAAGCTCGGCGGATAGAGCGAGCCGCCGAGCAGGAACCGGTAGTGCGGGCGGGCCCGGGCCGGTGCCGCGAACAGCGCTTCGAGCGCCTTCTGCCGGTCGGCCGCCCAGGTCCCGAGCCATGACAGATCGGCCTTGAAGCGTGGAATTTCCGCAACCCTCGAATGCGCTTGCGGATCGGCATGGCCGTAGAGCGGCACGACCCGGCGCGCGCCGAGCGCCCTGAGCTCGTCCAGCGCCCGCCCGCCTGTATAGCTCAGGACCAGGTCGAAATCGCCAAGCCCCGCCGGCCCGAGCCACGGCACCGCCTGGCCGCCGCGGGCCAGCGCCAGGGTCACCGGCGTGTCGAGATCGTAGAAGACGGTCAGCGCCCGCCCGCACTCTTGCATCAGCTGCGCTGCCTCGATCGCATCGGGGCAGTAGGAGGTGGTGATGGCGACATCGGCCGCCTGCAATTCCCGCCGCCCGACCGGCAGCACGTCGGCAAAGCTGTCGTAAAGCGTGAGCTCGGCGCCGTTCAGCGTGCGCAGATCGCGGTTCTCGGCGTAGAAATCGGTGTTGCGCTCGAAAAACGTCACGGCATGGCCGCGGCCCGTCAAGGCGTTGATCAACCCGCGCCAGAGGGTCGCATGGCCGTTCCCCCACGACGAACTGACGGTCAGGCCGAAGATCACGATTTTCATGAGGCCTCAGCCTCGCCCCGCGATGAAATCGGCGGTCAGGCGCTGCGCTTCATCGTCGGTATACTGCTCGGGCGGAGACTTCATGAACGCGGCGCACGGCCCGGTCAATGTGCCTGCGAGCCCCCGGTCCATCGCCAGTTTGGCACAGCGCACCGCATCGATCACCACCCCGGCGGAATTTGGCGAATCCCACACTTCGAGCTTCAATTCGACATTGAGCGGCACGCCGCCGAAAGCTGTTCCTTCCATGCGGATATAGGCCCATTTGCGATCACTGAGCCAGGGCACGTGATCGCTTGGCCCGATATGGATGTTCTCCCCCGACAGCGGCACCTCGAGCTGGCTGGTGACCGAGCGGGTCTTGGACAGCTTCTTGCTTTCGAGCCGTTCCCGTTCGAGCATGTTCAGAAAATCGGTGTTGCCGCCGAAATTCAGCTGATAGGTGCGGTCGAGCCTGACCCCGCGCTCGCGGAACAGCCGCGTCAGCACCCGGTGGACGATGGTCGCGCCGACCTGGCTCTTGATATCGTCGCCGACCAGCGGCAGCCCGGCCGCCTCGAAACGCCGGCGCCAGGCCGGGTCCGAGGCGATGAACACCGGGATGCAGTTGACGAACGCACAGCCGGCCTCGATTGCCCGCTCGGCATAGAACCGCGTCGCCCTCTCCGAACCGACCGGCAGATACGAGACCAGCACCTCGGTGCCGCTCTCCCGCAGCACGCCGGTGACATCCGCCGGTGGCAGCGGCGACTCGACGATTTCGTCCGCGAGATACTGCCCGATGCCGTCGAGCGTCGGTCCGCGTTCGACCTTGACGCCGAGCCGCGGCACCTTGGCGAAGAGCTGGGTGTTGTTCGGGGGCGCCAGAATCGCCTCGGCGGCATCGAGCCCGACCTTGGTGCGATTGACGTCGAAAGCGGCGGTGATCGTCACGTCGCTCACCCGGTAGCCGCCAATGTCGCTGTGCATCAGTCCCGGGATCGGCACATTGTCGCGGGCGTCGCGGTAATAGGAGAGGCCCTGGATCAGGGAAGAGGCGCAGTTCCCGACGCCGACGATGCCGACCCTCACGCCGCTCGATTGTTCGAATGCCGAATCCATGCGCGCTTCCCACGGTGTGGCCGGGCTGGCCTGCCGTCGTAAAGCTATGTTCATTTGCAAATGTTCCGCGATCGCCGGGGCTTGACCCGGCCCCACGTCTTTGCTGCAACCTCCGGTGTGGAAAGCGACCCGCGAGAACCCTGCCGTTCCGGACTGCGGGCGTGGTTGCGCCGATGCGGAACAAGCGATGCTGGCCAATCTGCGGCTGCTCGGCTAGCTTCCGCCCGCCGCCGAAATTGATGCCGAGTCGAGATGTCCAAGCGTTTTTTCGTCCTGATGTTTCTGGTGATTGCCGCCATTCTCGGCGGCCTCGCCTGGTTTCACTATGTCTTTCTGCCGCAGGTCATCAAGCAGGCCATCGCCGGCGCACCGCAGCCGGCGGTCACCGTTTCGGCGGAGCCGGCTCGTACCGAACAATGGACTCCGCGCCTGCAGGCGATCGGCAGCCTGCGGTCCGTGACCGGCATTGACGTAACGGCAGAGGTCGGTGGCATCGTCCGCGACATCAACTTCAGCTCGGGCGAGGATGTCACGGCCGGCAACGTGCTGGTGCAGCTCGATGACCGGGTCGAGCAGGCCGATCTCCAGTCCAATCTCGCCACCCTGAAGAATGCCGAAAGCGAGCTCTCCCGCCAGCACGACCTGTTCCGCCGCGGCACCGTCGCACAGTCGCAGCTCGACACCGCGGTCGCGCGTCGCGACGAGGCCGCCGCCAGCGTCGACAAGACCCGGGCGGTGATCGCTCAGAAGCGGATCGTGGCAGCCTTTTCCGGCCGTCTCGGCATTCGCAAGGTTGACGTCGGGCAATATATTTCGCCCGGCATGCCGCTGGTGCCGCTGCAGGCGCTCGACGAGGTCTTCGCCGATTTCCCGCTGCCCGAGCAGGATCTGGCGCGGGTCAAGGTCGGGCAGGATGTCGAGGTCCGGGTGGATGCCTATCCCGGCACCATTTTCAAGGGCAAGGTCGATGCCGTCGATTCACGTGTCAACCAGGACACCCGTACCGTCATGGTGCGCGGCCGGCTGCAAAATGCCCAACGGCAGCTCCTGCCCGGCATGTTCGCCAATGTCGAGGTGCTCGCCGGCGCTCCCGTCGATGTCGTGACCCTTCCGCGGACCGCCGTGAGCTACAGCCTTTATGGCGATTCCGTCTATGTCGCCAAGAAGCTCGGCGCCGCTCCCGCCGGCCAGACGCAGCCGAAGGAGGACCTTTATGAGATCGAGCGCCGCTTTGTGCGCCCGGGCGACAGCCGCGACGACCGCATCGCCATCAATGAGGGGGTGAAAGCCGGCGAGCTCGTGGTCATTGTCGGTCAGCTCAAGCTGCAGCAGGGCGCCAAGGTGAGGATCGACAACAGCACCCTGCCGAAGCCCCAGGTGCCGCGCCCCGCGGAATAGGCCAGCCATGCGCTTCACCGACATTTTCATCAGGCGTCCGGTCCTCGCCACCGTGGTGAGCCTGCTCATCCTGCTCATCGGTCTGCAGGCGCTCTGGAAGTTGCCGATCCGGCAATATCCCGAGCTGACCAACACCACGATCACCATCACCACCGTCTACCCGGGTGCCAATGCCGAACTGATCAAGGGCTTCATCACCACCCCGATCCAGCAGGCAGTGGCGAGTGCCGAAGGCATCGACACGTTGACCTCCTCGTCGGCCCAGAACGTCTCCACCGTCACGCTCAATCTGCGCCTCAATGCCGACCCCGACCGGGCAATGACCGATGTCCTTTCGAAGGTCAACCAGGTCGCCGATGTCCTGCCGCGGGAGGCCAACAATCCGGTCGTCGTCAAGCAGACCGGCGAAGGCTATGCCCTGCTGTACATGTCCTTCAATAGCGACGTCATGACGTCCTCGCAGATCACCGACTACCTGATCCGCGTCGTCCAGCCGCGGCTGCAAACGATCGACGGCGTCGCCAATGCCCAGATTCTCGGCGGCCAGACCTTCGCCATGCGTGTCTGGCTCGACCCCGACCGCATGGCAGGCCTCAACATCACCCCCAACGACGTGCGCGCCGCCCTTGCCGCCAACAACTTCACGACCGCCGCCGGCCAGATCAAGGGTGACTTCGTCAAGTTTACGATCAACGCCCAGACATCGCTGAAGAGCGCCCAGGCCTTCGGCCAGCTGGTGGTGGCCCAGCGCGGCGACACGCTGATCCGCCTCGGCAACATTGCCCGCATCGAGCTCGGTCCGGAGAGCGCCGATTCATCCTCGGTCTTCGACGGATTGAAGGCCGTGTTCATCGGCATCTATGCCACCCCGAGCGCCAATCCGCTGACCGTCATTCAGTCGGTGCGAAACGCCATGCCGTCCATTCAGCGCGAGCTGCCGGTGTCCCTCAAGGCGGCCATCGCCTATGACGCCACCGCCTTTATCCGCGCCTCGATCGAGGAGGTGGTGCGAACGCTTGGCGAGGCCGTTCTCATCGTCGTCGTGGTGATCTTCCTCTTTCTTGGCAACCTGCGCTCGACCCTGATCCCGATCGTCACCATTCCGCTCTCCTTGGTCGGCGTCATGATCGTCCTCCTGGCGCTTGGCTATTCGGTGAACCTGCTGACGCTTCTCGCCCTGGTGCTCGCTATCGGGCTCGTCGTCGACGACGCCATCGTCGTGGTCGAAAACATCTATCGCCACATCGAGGAAGGCATGACGGCTTTCGAGGCCGCCCTCAGGGGTGCCCGCGAGATCACCGGCCCGGTCATCGCCATGACCATCACTCTAGCGGCCGTTTACGCCCCGATCGGCTTCACCGGGGGGCTGACGGGGGCCCTGTTCCGCGAATTTGCCTTCACCCTCGCCGGCGCCGTCGCCGTATCCGGCATCATCGCCCTCACCTTGTCGCCGATGATGTGTTCGCGCCTGTTGCGTGCCCATGATTCGAGCGGCGGCTTTGCCCGCTTTCTCGATGTCAACTTCGAGCGGCTGAAGCGGCTGTATCAGCGGGCGCTGACCCGGACGCTGCGCGGCCGTCCCACCACCGTTCTCATCCTGATCGGGGTGATCGCCGCCTCGGTGCTGCTCTACACCGCGACCCAGAAGGAGCTGGCGCCGGAGGAGGATCAGGGCATTCTGTTTGCCCTCACCAAATCGCCGCAATATGCCAATCTCGATTATCTCGAGCACTACACCGACGAGCTCGGCAAGATCTTCGACACCGTTCCCGAAAGGTCGAACTGGTTCGCCATCAATGGCTTCCAGGGCGTGACCTCGGGCTTTGCCGGGATCCTGTTCAAGCCCTGGAGCGAACGCAGCAAGGATCAAAAGCAGATCCTGCAGGAGCTGCAGCCGAAGATGGCCCGCGTCGCCGGCATTCAGGTCTTCGCCTTCTCGCCCCCGGCGCTGCCCGGCAACACCGGCGGCGCCCCGCTGCAATTCGTCATCACCACCACGGCCGATTTCGAGCAGCTGTCCGGCATCCTGCAGAAGATGAAGGCTGAAGCCGACAAGAGCGGGCTCTTCATCTTCACCGACAGCGACCTGCGTTTCGACACGCCTCAGATCGAGCTCAGGATCGACGATGCCAAGGCCAATCGGCTCGGCATCACCATGGCCGACATCGGCTCCGCCCTTGCCACCATGCTCGGCGGCAACTACGTCAACCGCTTTGATCTGTCGGGGCGAAGTTACCAGGTGATCCCGCAGGTGCCGCGCGACTACCGCCTCACGTCAGATTGGCTGAAACGGTATGAGCTGCGCACCGCCGGCGGTCAGCTTGTTCCCCTCTCGGCCGTCGCCTCGATCTCCCAGTCGGTCCAGCCCAACGCCCTGACCACCTTCCAGCAGCTCAATTCGGCGACGCTCTCCGGCGTCCCCTTCCCCGGCCGCACGCTTGGCGAGGTCATCGATTTCCTCCGCGCCAAGGCGGTGGAAATCCTCCCCGAAGGCTTCTCCTACGATTTCCAGAGCGAAAGCCGGCAGTTCGTCCAGGAGGGCAACTCGCTGGTGCTGACCTTCGTGTTCGCGCTGGTCGTGATCTTCCTCGTGCTGGCGGCGCAGTTCGAGAGCTTCCGCGATCCGTTCATCATCCTTGTTGCCCTGCCGACCTCGATCTTCGGCGCCCTGCTGCCGATGAGCTTTGGCGCGGGAACGGTCAACATCTACACCCAGATCGGCTTCGTGACCCTGATCGGTCTGATCTCAAAGCACGGCATCCTGATGACCGAGTTCGCCAACCGCCTGCAGGAGCACGAGGGCTACGACCGGCGCGAGGCCATCATCCATGCCGCCGCGGTCCGGCTTCGACCGATCCTGATGACCACCGCCGCCATGGTCGTTGCCATGGTGCCGCTCCTGATTGCCAAGGGCGCCGGAGCCCGCAGCCGCTTCGATATCGGCCTGGTGATCGCCGCCGGCATGAGCATCGGCACCCTCTTCACCCTGTTCGTCACCCCGGCCGTCTACACCTACATCGCCCGGGATCACCGGGCCCGGGCCGGCGCTCTGCAGACTCCGCCCGACGCCGCATCCGAAGCTCCAGGCCAGCGCCGTCCGCCGCCGCGTCCCGACTCCGAGCGCGGCGCTGCCGAGTCGCGCAAGCAGAAGGAGCCCCAGCGGGGCTAGAGCGGGGATGCGGGTTCTGCTCTCGGAGGGCAACAGCACCTCGGCCCGCGAGGCGATCACGGCGCTCGGCCTGGCCGGGCACACGATCGAGATCTGTGATCCCGAGCCCTTGTGCCTTGGCCGCTTCTCGCGCTTTGTCGCGCGCGTCCACCGCTGCCCGGGCATCGGCCGCGATCCGGACGGTTATCTTGACTTCATCTGCGATCTTCTCGACCGCCGCCGCTTCGACGTCCTGCTCCCGATCCACGAGCAGGGCCTCCTCTTCGCCAAGGCCCGCGACCGGCTCATGGAGCGGATCAAGCTCGCCATCCCGTCCTTCGACAGCTATCTGACCGCCCTCGACAAGGCCGCCTTCAGCCAGCTTCTGAGCGAGCTGGGCATCGCCCAGCCGGAAACCGCCATACTGCCTTCGCTCGACGCCTTGCCGCTTCGCGTGCCATTTCCCTGCGTGCTCAAGGCGAGCATCGCGACCGCGAGCCGCGGCACCTTCGTGGTCCGCAGCGCCGCCGAGCTTGCAGCGGCCCGGGCCGGCTTGTCGAGCGACCGCACCCGGATCCTGCTCCAGCAATGGCTCGACGGCCCGACCGAGCATGTGCAGGCGGTGTTCCAGCATGGTCGGCTGCGCGGCATTGCCGCCTTCGCTCAGCTCATGGCCGGGGCAGGGGGCGGGCCGGCGCTGAAGGAGTCGATCCCGCCCGACCTCGTCGAGCGCCCCGTTGCTTCGATCGGCGAGCGCCTGCAATGGCACGGCGCCCTGTCCTTCGACTATATCCGGCACGGGGGCGCTGCCCATTTCGTCGACTGCAATCCCCGGCTGGTCGAACCCATGGCCGCCACCTATGCCGGTGCCGACCTCGCCGCCCTGCTGCTCGCGATCTCCTGCGGCGAGCCGGGCGAGGCGGTGACGCGCGCCCGGCCCGGCATACGCACCCGCCTCGCCCTCCAGGCGCTGCTCGGGGTGGCAGCGAGCACGCGCTCCCGGGCCGCCATTCTCGAACACGCGCGCTGGCTTGCCTTTGCCACCGGCCCCTATGCCGGTTCCCGCGAGGAACTGACGCCGGTCGCCATCGACGTCTGCGCCGCCATCCCCTTGACGATGACTGCCCTCTTGCTGCTGGCCCGGCCGGCCTTGGCCCTGAGCCTGCCGCGGCGAGGCATCGGGCGGCATCTCCTGACCGCCGAGAGCGTTGCCAGGATCACCGCCTGGGGGGCATCATGAGGCATCGATCAAGGAGGACGTCATGGCGCTTAAGCGTGTGAGGCTCGAGCTCGGCCGGACCAAGGATTTCCCCAATGGCAGCCGCAGCCGCGGCTATGAATTCACCGCTCCCCTCGACCATGAAGGCCGCCTCGATCCCGTCGAATGGAAGAAGCATCGCGATCTCTGCCGGGTTCGCCGCTTCTGGGAGGGGGAAGCCGACGAGATCGGTCATCTCGTGCACCGGCCAGGCGGTGCCTGGGCTTTTCACTATGACATTCATGGTGACGACAATGCCGATGAAGCCGGCTACCGCTTCTCCACCGAGCGTTTCCGCCCTGGCGAATATGTTTCGATCCGCGAGCAGGATGACGAGATGCGCACCTTCCGCGTCATCACGGTGCAGGATGTCGCCTGACAGGGCCTTCTAATCGCCAAGCTTCAGCGCGCCGGCCGACTGGCCCGCCTTGCCGGTGTGCTGCTCGTTCAGGATCTTGAACCATTCCTGGTCTTCGCCGGTCTGCAGCGTATATTGGCAGAGCGGCGCACAGACTGACGAGAAGGCACGCCCGGCTTTGAAAACCGAGATGTTGCGGTCGCCGGTGCTGGTGACATTGACGTCAAAAGCAGCGAGCTGATTGCCATCGATATCGAGGACGATGACATTGGTGGCCCCGAAATTCCGGCCATGCACGATGATCACGCCCTGCTGCACCGAGACGTCGGCGAACATCGGGTTGCCGACCACCACCGCCGACGGCGTTCCGGCAACCGAGACGACCCGCGCGTGATCGGCCCCGACCGTGATCGAAGCTCCCGCCAGCAACGGCCCGGTCGAGAGCAGCACCAAGCCAGCCGTGAATGTGAATCCGACAATCGCGCGCGCCAAGCCACCCATTGCACCATCCCCTCCGCGACGACCGGGAGTTTGACCAGGGAATGGTGAATGAAGGCTTACACCGAGCGGCAGCAAACCAGCCTCAGGGTTTTACGCCAGTTTAATTTACAGAACTTATGTTTGGCGAGATGACTGGTGCGTGACCGCGGGCTACACGCCGAGACCAGAGAGCCAATGAAGGAGTTTCGCATGCGCAGGATTATTCATTTCCTCAAGAACGAGACCGGCGTGACCGCCATCGAATATGGCCTGATCGCCGCCGCCACTGGTCTTGCACTCGTCGCCGCCATGCCGGCGATCGAAACCGGCCTCGGAACGGTCTTTGGAAGTGTCTCCGGCGAGCTGAAGTAATCACAAGAGTCAAAGGGAGGCTCGAGACCGCCGGCGCCGCTGCCGGCGGTCTTGTTTTGCGCAGCTCGGGTGCTTGCCGGCTTAACGCCACCTTTACTGGCACTGTGCCAGTTTGAACAGGAAAGCAAATCGCGTCTGGGGCGGCTTCCGATGGCGAACACGTTTGTCCTGAGTTTCTTTCCGGTGCTCATGGTGATCGCCGGCATCGGCGACTTCTTCACCCTGCGCATCCCCAATTGGCTGAACGCTCTCATTGCCGCAACCATGGTTCCGATGGCCGTGGCACTTGGAATGCCGCTTGACATCATGGGGCTTCATGTCGCGGCAGGCTTCATCATGCTGTTCGCCGGCATGTCTCTGTTCTTTGCCGGCCAGATCGGCGGCGGCGACGCCAAGCTGATGGCGGCGGCCGGCCTGTGGGTCGGCCTCGGTCCGCTCCTGCCCTTTGCCATTTACACCGCACTCGCCGGCGGCGTTCTCGCCGTCATCATGTATGGCGGCAACCGCCTCCTCACCGTAGGCACCTTCTACTATCCGGCATGGCTCGGCCATTTCGCCGGCAAGACGGTGCAACTGCCTTACGGCATCGCCATTGCCGCCGGCGCGCTCCTCGTCTTCCCCGACACGTGGTGGCTCTCCGGCACGACTCATTAACCATGTTTTGACCATTCAACCGGAGAGTGGGCTCGACAGGTCAGGCGTTCAGAATCGGAAGTGGTATGAGCAGGTCGCGCATTTTGATCCTTGGTCTCGCTGCGGGTTCGGCAGTGCTTGCGGCCATCCTCGCCAAGGGTTTCCTTGCAGCCCCGCCGCCCGAGCGCCAGGTCGTCGAGATCAACAAGGTGGCAACCGGCGAGATTCTGGTCGCCGGCGCCGATCTGCCGCTTGGCGACAAGCTCACGCCCGGCAATGTCGCCTGGCAAAGCTGGCCCAAGGACGCGATCACCCCACAGATGATCACCCGCGACGCCAGGTCCAATGCTCCCGCCGAGCTCGAAAATGCCCGGCTGCGTGCCCCCATCTTTCAGGGCGAGCCGATCAGCGAAAGAAAGCTCGTGATGCCGAACAAGGCCGGCTTCATGGCCGCCGTCCTGCCGCAGGGCATGCGCGCCATCTCGGTTGCGATCACTGCCGAGACCGGTGCCGGGGGATTCATTCTTCCCAATGACCGCGTCGACGTGCTGATGACCTACAAGACCGCTGCCGACAGCTCGAACCAGCAGCGCAGCGTCTCCGAAACCGTGCTGATGAATGTCCGCGTTCTGGCCATCGACCAGATGTTTCAGACCAATGACAAGGGCGAGCAGGTGGTGGTCGGCAAGACGGCGACCCTGGAACTCGAGCCCCGCCAGGCCGAGGTGCTTGCCTATGCCGAGCAGACCGGCCAGCTGTCGCTCGCGCTCCGCTCCATCAATGACAACGGCCAGCGCGCTCTCGGGGATGACGGGCCGCGCCTTGCCGCACGCTTCGCCAAGGGCGGCCGCGGCGGCGAGGTCACTCTCTATCGTTATGGCGTCCAAAGGACGACCAACCTGAGCAAATAAGGGGCGGGGGACAATGATAAAAATCAACAACATGGGAGCCGCCACGCTGCTGGCCGCTCTGACCGCCGTCGTCGCCCTGCTGATCATCGCGCCCGCCTCGGCGGGTGCCGACGACTCGCGGTTCGTCCGCCTCGGATTGAACAAATCCATGGTCATCCGCCTGCCGACGGCCACCCGCGACGTGCTGCTCGGCAATCCCGCGATCGTCGATGCCGTCGTCCGCACTCAGAACACCGCCTATCTCTTTGCCAAGAGCGTCGGCCAGACCAATGCCTTCTTCTTCGATGCCGAGGGCCGCCAGATCCTGAGCCTCGACATCGAAGTGGCGCTCGACGGCAAGGCGCTGCAGAAGCTCATCAGCCGCGCCATTCCGGGCAGCCGCATCACCGTCGACACGGTGAACAGCAATGTCATCCTGGGGGGCACTGCCGCCAATGCCGCCGAGGCCCGCAAGGCCGTCGATCTCGCTACCGCCTTCGTCAACGGCTCCTCCGGCGGATCGACCGGCGGTTCCGCGGGAGCAGCTGCGGCGGGCGGCGCTACGGCGTCTGCCGCCGGTGGCAGCAATGGCGGCGGCAGCGGCGGCGGCAACACCGGCGTTATCATCAACAACATCGTCATCATCGGCAAGGAGCAGGTGATGCTGCGCGTGCGCGTCGCCGAGCTCCAGCGCGACGTCCTGAAGCAGTTCGGCATCGACACGCGAGCTCTCTTCAGTTCCGGTGGATTGACGGTTGGTTTTCTCAACGTCAATCCCTTCACCATCAACGACTCGCTGAACGGCGGCCTGCAGACCCTTGCCAATCCGCTGATGGGCGGCGTCGCCGGCACGAGCCCAGTGACCGCCGCCACCGGACTCGGCAGCTCCTTCGTCGGCAACGGCGTCCAGATCGACGATCTCATCAAGGCCTATGAGCGCGACGGCCTGATCCGCACCCTCGCCGAGCCGACGCTCACCGCCATCTCGGGTGAGAATGCCAAGTTCCTCGCCGGCGGCGAGTTCCCGATACCGGTCGCCCAGGACAACGACAGGACCACCATCGAGTTCAAGCCTTTCGGTGTCGGTCTGGGCTTCACGCCCGTCGTGATGAGCGAGGGCCGCATCAGCATGCGCATCACCAGCGAGGTGAGCGAGACCACGCCGGAAAACGCCATCAGAACCGATCGGCTGACGATCCCCGGCCTCAAGGTCCGCCGCGCCGAGACCACGGTCGAGCTGCCCTCGGGAGGCTCGATGGTGATGGCCGGGATGATCCAGGAGCGCACCAAGCAGGACCTCAATGGCATTCCGGGGGTCAAGGACCTTCCCGTGCTCGGTGCCTTGTTCCGCAGCCGCGACTACCTGTCCAACGAGACCGAGCTCGTGGTCATTGTCACGCCGTTCATCGTCGCGCCGGTCAACGAGAACAAGCTCACGACGCCTCTCGATACCCTGAACTTGGCGAGCGATCGCCAAACCATACTGTGGGGTCGCCTGAACCGCATGTATGGCGTGCAGGGCGGCGGCGCCAAGGGCGTCTATCAGGGCAATGTCGGCTTCATCGTCGAGTGAGCCATGAAGGAGATCGAAAAAGCCATGTTCGCTAGAGCATTGTGCGCCGAAGTGACATCGCATCGGCGATCGCACAATGCGGCCACTCTTGAGTTCGTGCATGATGCTTTTCGAAAAAGTGGAATCCACTCTTTCGCATCATGCGCCAAGAGCCTGTGCCGCCGCACCGTTCCTCGGCTGGCCCCCTTCATGCTCCTTGCCGCGCTCGCCGGCTGCAGCCAGTCCTATCTCAACGGTGAGATCGACGACGTCTACAACCCGCCCATGCATTATCAGCGCCACCCGATTTCGGTGGTCAAGGACACCGCCCGCATCGAGCTGGTGCCGCATCGCGGCGGGCTTACCAGGCTCGAGCGCAACGAGGTCGCCCGCTTCGCCCAATCGGCGCTTGCCGCCGCCAGCCGCTCGATCGGCCTGAGCCATCCGCGCAACGCCGGCGCCACCGCTGCCGAGGTCAGGTCCCTCCTCGTGAGCGAAGGCGTACCGTCCCGGATGATCGTGGCCACCGCCTATGATGGCAGCGGGCCCGTCAGCCTGAGCTTTTCCCGCACCGTCGCCCGCACCGAGCCCTGCGGCGACTGGAACGAGAACCTCGCTCGGACCGGCGAGAACGAGCCGTTCCCCAATTTTGGCTGCGCTCACCAGCAGAACATCGCTGCCGTCGTCGCCGATCCCAATGATTTCGTGACCCCGCGCGCCGAAACCCCGACCGACGCGCCGCGCAAATCGCAGATCTTCACCGACTACCGCACCCCGAAGGATCCCTCGACCCCGGTCGTTACCGAGCAGGATGCCCGCGTCAGCGAGGTTGGGCAATGACGCCGCAGGACCAGCTTACAGCCGCCGACAGCCGCAGCCGCAACGGCGACGTCGTGGCCCTCGTGCCGCGTATCAACATCCACGCCTTCTGCTCCAACCCCGGCACCGCGCAGGCCATGCAGGCTGCTGCCGGTGATCGCCGGCTGGCCCGGGCCCATCTCGACATCCAGTTCGGGGGCGTGATGGCTGCCGTTCAGGTTTATGGCGACAGCCACACGCCCAATGTGCTGGTTGTCGAGACCGAGGGCGGCCGCGACGCGGTGCTCGCCGAGCTCTCGCATCTTGCCAACGTCTGCGACCCCTCGACCAAGGTTATCGTCGTCGGCCATGTCAACGATGTCGTGCTGTATCGCGAGCTCATCCGCTCGGGTGTGAGCGAATATCTCGTGGCGCCGCTCGGCCCGCTTCACATCATCGAAGCGATCGGCGCGCTTTATGCCAATCCCAAGGCCGGCCAGATCGGCCGTATCTTCGCCTTTGTCGGTGCCAAGGGCGGCGTCGGCTCGAGCACCATAGCCCACAATGTCGGCTGGTTGCTTTCGCGCAAGCTGCTGATCGACACCGTCATCACCGATCTCGATCTTGCCTTCGGCACCGCCGGTCTCAACTTCAACATCGATGCCGCCCAGGGCATCGCCGAGGCCCTCGGCCAGCCCGAGCGTGTCGACCAGACGCTGCTCGATCGCCTGCTTGCCAAGGCGGGTGAGCGGCTGTCGTTGCTTTCGGCCCCGGGTTCGATCGATCGCGATCATGCAATCGACAAGGAGGCGCTGGAGCACATTCTCGATGTGGTGCGCATCAGCGTCCCCAATGTGATCGTCGATGTGCCCAATGTCTGGGCGCCGTGGACCAAGGCTACCCTCGTTCAGGCGGACGACGTCGTCGTCACTGCCACCCCGGAGCTTGCGAGCCTTCGCAACGCCAAGAACCTCGTCGACTTTCTCAAGGCCGCACGGCCCAACGACCGGCCGCCCCGCCTCGTCCTCAATCAGGTCGGCATTGCCAAGCGTCCCGAGATCCCGGTCGGCGATTTCACTCGCTCGGTCGGCATCGAGCCGTCGATCGTCATTCCTTTCGAGCCGCAGATCTTCGGCACCGCCTCGAGCAACGGCCAGATGATTGCCGAGGTCAGTGCCAAATCGAAGCCGGCCGAGCTTATCGAGGCCTTCGCTCTCGACATCGCCGGGCGCAGCGGCGCGCCGCCCAAGGCTGCCAGGCGCTCGCTCCTGCCTTTCATGAGCAGGATGTCACGCTCGAGGAAGAAGTGACATGTTCGGCAAGCGCGGCGAGATGCCGAATTCTGCGGCCGGCGAGCTGCCGCTCGGTCCGTCTGGCTTCGCCGGAGCGCCTCTGAAGCCAGCGGCCGCACGGGCCGTCACCATTCCCGAAATCATGGTGAAGCCCCAGGGTGCCTCGACGCTGGCTGCCGCAGTCGCCGCGCCGAGCAATGACGCCAGCGGGATCCGCGAGGCAGCGAAGCCGCAGGCCCCCATCAATTCCCGCCGCTCCGACAACTACTACGACATCAAATCGACGATTTTCAACGCGCTGATCGATGCTATCGACCTGACCCAGCTCGGCCAGCTCGACCGCGAAAGCGCCCGCGACGAGATCCGCGACATCGTCAACGAGATCATCGCGCTCAAGGACGTCGTGATGTCGATCGCCGAGCAGGAGGAGCTGCTCGAGGACATCTGCAACGACGTCCTGGGTTATGGACCGCTCGAGCCGCTGTTGGCGCGCGACGACATCGCCGACATCATGATCAACGGCGCCAACACCTGCTTCATCGAAGTGAACGGCAAGATGGAGCCGGCCAACATCCGTTTCCGCGACAACGCCCAGCTCCTCAACATCTGCCAGCGCATCGTCAGCCAGATCGGCCGCCGCGTCGATGAGGCAAGCCCGATCTGCGACGCCCGCCTGCCCGACGGCTCGCGTGTCAACGTCATCGTTCCGCCGCTGTCGATCGACGGTCCGGCCCTCACCATCCGCAAGTTCCGCCGCGACCGCCTGAAGATGGTCGACCTGGTGAAGTTCGGCTCGATCACGCCCGAGGGCGCCACCCTTCTCGGCATCATCGGCCGTGTCCGCTGCAACGTGCTGATCTCCGGCGGCACAGGTTCGGGCAAGACCACCCTGCTCAACTGCTTGACCGGATTCATTGACGCCGAGGAGCGGGTCATCACCTGCGAGGACGCTGCCGAGCTTCAGCTCCAGCAGCCGCATGTCGTGCGTCTCGAAACCCGCCCGCCCAATCTCGAGGGCGAAGGCGAGATCACCATGCGCGACCTCGTCCGGAACTGTCTGCGCATGCGCCCGGAGCGGATCATCGTCGGCGAGGTCCGAGGGCCGGAGGCCTTCGACCTGCTGCAGGCGATGAATACCGGCCATGACGGCTCGATGGGCACGGTTCACGCCAATTCGCCGCGCGAGGCCTTGTCGCGTCTTGAATCGATGATCACGATGGGCGGCTTTGCGCTGCCGTCGAAGACCATCAAGGAGATGATCGTCGGCTCGATCGACATCATCATCCAGGCTGCCCGCCTGCGCGACGGCTCGCGCCGCATCACCCACATCACCGAGGTGATCGGCATGGAGGGCGACGTCGTCATCACCCAGGATCTTTTCCTGTACGAGGTCACGGGCGAGGGTGCCAATGGCCGGGTCATCGGGCGTCACCGCTCGACGGGCATTGCTCGGCCGCATTTCTGGGACCGCGCCCGCTATTATGGCGAGGAAGGCCGGCTCGCCGAGGCGCTGGAGCGGGCCGAGGCGTTGAACGATGACCGGTCGTGACGGTGCGGCTGAGGATCGACCATGACTGAGCTCGCCCTGATTGCCTTCATCGCGCTCAGCACCGGCGGCTTTCTCATCGGCCTGCTTCATCCCTGGCTGACCGGTGAGGCCCAGGTCGCCAGACGCGTCCAGACCGTCTCGGACAGAAGCAGCACCAGGCGCGACAAGGCGCAAGGTCTCCGCGCCCGCCTCATGGCCGAATCCAAGGACAGCCGCCGCAAGCAGATTCAGGAATCGCTGAAGCAGCTCGAGGAAAGCCAGAAGAAGCGCCGTAAGAAGCTCACGCTGCGCACCTTGCTGATGCAGTCCGGCCTCGAGCTGTCCGTCCAGAAATTCTGGATCGGTTCGATCGGTCTCGGAATCGTGCTCGGCCTCGCCATTCTGCTTGCCGGCGCCCCCTGGTACGTGGCGCTGGCCGCCGCCGCGGTCGGCCTGTTCGGCCTGCCGCGCTGGTTCCTCGGCTATCTGCGCAAGCGCCGCCAGGAGGTGTTCCTGCGCGAATTTGCCGATGCCATCGACATCATGGTGCGCGGCCTCAAGGCTGGCCTGCCGGTGTCGGACGCGATGAAGGTCATCGCTGCCGAAACTCCCGCCCCGGTTGGCCCCGAATTCCTCGAGGTGGTCGAGGGCCAGCGGGTCGGCATCGCCATCGACCAGGGAATCGAGCGCATGCTCGACCGCATGCCGCTCGCCGAGGTCAACTTCCTGAGCATCGTCATGGCCATCCAGTCGAAGACCGGCGGCAATCTCGCCGAGGCTCTCAACAACCTCTCGAAGGTCCTGCGCGACCGCAAGAGGATGAAGCAGAAGATCGCGGCCGTCAGCCAAGAGGCCAAGGCTTCGGCCATGATCATCGGGTCGCTGCCCTTCGTCATCACCGGCGCCATGAGCATTCTCAACCCCGAATATCTCAACCCGCTATGGGACACCGAGATCGGTCACCTGCTGATCGCCGGCTCGCTGCTGTGGATGGGAACCGGGGTTTTGATCATGCGCAAGATGATCAATTTCGATTTTTAGGGGGGAGCTTCGGGGCAGCATGGTCGCGCTTCTGGCATCGCTTCTCGAGCCGAGAACCCTGGTGACGATCCTGGTCGCGCTGTCCGCCTTCGCGACGGTGCTGACGCTGGCCGGCCCGCTGCTGCAGGGCGACAAGCTGGCAACGCGGATGAAGCAGGTGGCCTCCGAGCGCGAACGGCTGCGCGCCCAGGCCCGAACCGTCACCGCCGCTTCGGAGGGGCGGTTGCGCGAGCGGCACAAGGGCACCCTCGCCCAGATCGTCGAGCTCCTCAATCTGCGGCAGCTGTTCCAGGCCGAGACGTCGCGCGAGCGCCTGCGCCAGGCCGGCCTGCGCAGCGAGCGCCACCTCGTCACCTACCTCGCCTTCCGCCTCGTCACCCCGTTCCTGTTTGCGCTTCTCGTCTTCACCTATTCCTCCACCGTCTTTGCCGATCGCATTCCGGCCTCGATGCGGCTCGTCGCCACCATGGTCGGGCTGATCGCCGGGTTCTACCTTCCCAACGTGTTCCTCAAGAACCTCGTGCAGCGCCGTCAGGCCTCGATCAAGCGCGCCTGGTCCGACGCGCTTGATCTGATGCTGATCTGCGTCGAATCCGGGATGTCGATCGAGCCCGCCATGGCCCGCGTCGCCAAGGAGATCGGCAGCCAGTCTCTGCCGCTCGCCGAGGAGATGACGCTCACCAACGCCGAGCTGTCCTTTCTTGGCGACCGCCGCCGCGCCTATGAGAATCTGGGCAAGCGCACCGGCCTGCCGACAGTGAAGTCGGTGGTCACGAGCCTGATCCAGTCGGAGAAATACGGTACCCCTCTTGGCACCGCGCTCCGCGTGCTCGCTCAGGAGAACCGCGACATGCGCATGTCCGAGGCCGAGAAGCGGGCCGCCGCGCTCCCGCCCAAGCTGACGGTGCCGATGGTGCTGTTCTTCCTGCCGGTGATCTTCATCGTCCTCTTGGGACCCGCCGCCATCATGGTGTTCGGGAAGTGAGCTAAGCCCGGCTCATAAAGATGACCCGGCCGCGCGGGCCGGGTCGCGCTTGTGAAGTCAAATCACTGCGCTGCTTGTCTCTCTAAAGCCGCCCAGCGATTTCGTATGCTGTCTTAGCTTCGGCATTTCGCAAGTTTGGGTCCGCACCTTTGCTGATGAGGAAATTCATCATCTCAGGCGCCTTCGCCGCGGCAAAATGCAGAGGAGTCGTTCTCCCTTGCGTGCTCGCGAGATTGGGGTCCGCCCCATATTTCAGCAGAAGCTCGATATTGTCGGTTGACTTCTTGAGAATGGCGTATTTCAGCGGGGTCATCGCCGCAGCACCTTCCGCATTTGGACTCGCTCCGGCCTTGAGAAGTTCAATCGGGACCGCTATGCCGGCATTTCGGCCGCAGGCCTTAAGCAGTTCGGCATCCAACTGTGCCTGCGCGCTCGGGTTCCGGCCAGCCTGGGTCGCCGCATCAATGGTGCTGGTTGGGGATCTCGAATCATGCCCGGTCGGGGCAAAGCACTGAGGAGCGTGACATCTGAACGCCTTCAGCACCTCGTTGGCATCTACCTCGTCCACACCCAGCCGACCGCCGATGTCAGCGACGGTCATTCCCACCATTTGAAGCTGTTGAAGAGCATACTGAGAGCGTTTGCCTCGACCTTCGAGCAAGACTCGAACCGTGTTCCAAGCATCACTCTTGTCACTCTTGATCACGTTCTTGGCTGCTATATCCAGCGCAATCTTGCCCTTTGGATCCTGAAGAAGAGGATCTGCGCCCAGATCGAGGAGCTCTTTGACGAGAAGGTCCTGTCCAAAATATACTGCCAGAAAAAGCGGTGTACGACCGTCAATGTCTTTGGCATTGACGTTCGCCCCTTTTGAGACGAGCTCAATAGCGATGTTTTTGGCGTCCGAACCATTTCCGATACAGAAGAGCGCCGTGTCACCGTCGTCGTTCACTGCATTCGGATCGGCCCCTTTATCCAACGCGTCGCGGACTGCATGGAAGTCAGCCTTCTTGCACGCCTCGAACAGTTTCCGATTGGCCGTCATCTGTATCGGTGCGGCTGCAATCGATACCGGGTGCGAAACATTCGAGTAGGAGCTGCCATAAGCCGTTTGCTGCGGCTGATAAGACTGCTGTGGCGGTGAATTGTAGTACGAAGGCTGCTGCTGCGGATGGTAAGGCGGATGGTATGAGCTCGGTAAATTGGTCGGGTCGTAAATGGAAGAGAGATGGGGATAGGGATCGAGAGCGTAAGAATGGACACCCGTCGATTGGCTTTGTGCTGCAGCGCGCGCCGCCTGTTCGCGATCCGCCTGAATCTGCCCAAAGTATGTGTTGATTTCAGCGTTGTGGCTGTTCACGCCGAGACTCAATGCGGTGTTGCCCCGAGC
>DATAOT010000074.1:0-2123 GCA_036265615.1 Aestuariivirgaceae bacterium | reverse complement strand
TGACGCCGGTCGAGAAAGTGAACGCGACCTGGAGAGACTTGACGTTGCTGCTGTTGATCTCGTCGAGCCCGCTGAAGCGGGTGCTGGCATAGTCCTTGGCGGGAAGCGCCCACTGTCCGTCTTCCGGTGGCGCGGCGGCAGGCGGGGGAGCGATCGCCGGAGCCTGGGCGGAGGCGATCCGCGCCGCGATCAGGAGGAAGAGGATCGGAAAGAGGAGACGGGCCAACCACTGGTCCTCCTTCTCCAAAGGGAGTTGTCGAGGCTGATGAACACGCGTTCCGTGCTTCGGGTTCCACTCTGAACCGACGGACGCCCTCACCGTTGCCGGTCATCGCCGGGTCAAGCCCGGCGAGGGGAAAGGCGGCTCCCGACGGCAGCACCGCCTATTGCCTATTGCCTATTGCCTATTGCCTATTGCCTACTGCCTATTGCCTCTCTGGCAAGCGGCGGATGAGAAACAACATGCAATTGAGCGACGTCGAAGAGGCGATGCTGCGCGGCGCCGTCAGCCCGGGAGCCGCCATGGCAATGAAGGTGCTGGTCGCCTTCTCCGACGCCGTCGGCGCCGGCTCGTTGCTGCCGATCGCCGGCGCCCATGTCGATGGCTGCCTCTATCACGGCGAGGCGAGCCTCGACTTTGCCGAGGCATTGCTCCGAGGCGCCGCGCGGGTCGCGGTGCCGACGACGCTCAATGTCGGATCGATCGACCTGATCCATCCTGAGCTGATGCGCCTGAGCGGCGATCGGCAGTTGCGGGCCCGGCGCCTGATGGCGGCCCATGAGGAGCTCGGCTGCATTCCATCCTTCACCTGCGCCCCCTATCAGACGCTGTTTCGGCCGTCCTTCGGTGACCAGATTGCCTGGGGTGAAAGCAACGCCATCGTGTTCGCCAACTCGGTTATCGGGGCTCGCACCGAACGCTACGGCGATTTTCTCGACCTTTGCTGTGCCATCACCGGGCGCGCCCCCGCCCAGGGGCTCCATCTCGACGGCAATCGCCGCGGCCGGGTCCTGTTCCGCCTCAAGGGATTTCCCGATGCGACTCGCGCCGCCGACTCGCTGTTCGTGGCGGTGGGCATGATCGTGGGCCATCGCTGCCGGGAGCTGGTTCCGGTGATCGAGGGTCTGCCGCATCCGAGAGACGAAGATCAGCTGAAGGCCTTGGGCGCTGCCGCGGCGACGTTCGGCGCTGTCGGTCTGTTTCATGCGGTCGGCATCACGCCGGAAGCGCCGTCGCGCGCTGCCGCCTTGCATGGCGGCACCCCCGCGGCAACCTTGGACATCACGCCCGACGACATTCGCGACGCACTGGGTCGGCTTTCAATGGTGCCCGAAGGATCGCCGATTTCGGCGCTGTGTCTCGGCACGCCGCACTTTTCGCAAACCGAATGGCACCGGCTGGCGCAGCTGCTGCGCCAGTCCCGGCCAAAACCGGGCCTGCCGATCTATGTGAACACCGCCCGTGCCACGCTCGAAGCCATCCGCGCCGAGGGGCTGCTCGATGAGCTTGCCGCCTTCGGCGTCACGCCGGTGGTGGACACATGCACCTATGTCACGGCGATCGTTCGGGAGCTGGATGGAGCGATCATGACCAATTCGGGCAAGTGGGCGCATTATGCGCCTGGCAACATTGGCTGTCGGGTGGCCTTTGGCGAGCTCGAGGATTGCATCGCCTCCGCTTCGGCGGGCCTTATCGTGCGAGGCTCCGGGTGAAACGGGAAGGACGCGCCTATGCGGCGGGGAGCGCGAGCGGCTTGGCGCTCGTGCTCAGCGAACCCTTGAGCCTGTTCGGCGGCATCGCCGTCGAAACCGGGGAGATCATCGACAATGCGCATCCTGATCGCGGAAAGACGGTTTCAGGCCGCATTCTGGTGGCCGCCGGCGGGCGAGGCTCGTCCTCCTCTTCGGCGGTTCTTGCCGAAGCCATCCGCTTGGGCACCGCTCCGGTCGGCATCGTTCTTGCCCATGTCGATCCGATCCTGGTGGTCGGCTGCCTCGTTGCGCAGACCTTGTATCGTCGCTACGTGCCGCTGATCGTGTGCCCGATCGAGGGCATCGGCGAGGGTGATCTGCTGGCGATCCGATGTGATCCCTGCGGCAGCGCCGAGCTCGAGCTTTGATCC
>DATAOT010000073.1:0-8674 GCA_036265615.1 Aestuariivirgaceae bacterium | reverse complement strand
AGCTCTCCCGACTGTTTCTTCACGTGCAGTTGGATCGCGTCGTCGACGTCGCTCGCATCGAACGTGTGAAACGACACGTGATCCGGTCCTGCCAGCGGCTTTCCGTGCACATCGGTGAGGTGCCGCTGTTCGACGACGAAGCGCATGCGCCGTTTTTTGCGTGCAATTCCGGTGCACTGCACCCTGTTCTATACTCAAATCAGCGAGGCCCGGCATGAGCGACGAACGAATTCTGCGAGACGAAGTTCCTGTAATCGGCCGGATCGAAATCCGTGAGGTCGAGCGCACCGAGCCGCTCCCTTCGGAACGTTTTGCCGATCCGATCGCCATCGGCCTGACATTCGACGACGTCCTGCTCCGCCCGGCGAAATCCGACCTTCATCCGAATTTCGTCGACGTCTCGACGCGCCTCACACGCGACATCCGCCTCAACATCCCCATCATCTCGGCGGCGATGGACACGGTCACCGAAGCCCGCCTCGCCATCGCCATCGCCCAGGACGGCGGGCTTGGCGTCATCCACCGCAACCTCGACCCCGAGTCGCAGGCCGATCAGGTGCGCCAGGTCAAGAAATTCGAATCGGGCATGGTGGTCAACCCGATCACCATCTCGCCCGACGCGACGCTCGCCGACGTGATGGAGCTGAAGCGCCGCTTCCGCATCTCGGGGATTCCCGTGGTGGACGGCCGAGGCGTGCTGGTCGGCATCATCACCAACCGCGACGTCCGCTTTGCCACCGAGCTCGGCCAGAAGGTGTCGGAGCTGATGACGAAGGAAAATCTGATCACTGTCCGCGAGGACGTCGATCGCGACGAGGCGCGCCGGCTCCTGCACCGTCATCGCATCGAGAAGCTGATCGTCGTCGACGACGATTATCGCTGCGTCGGCCTCATCACGGTCACCGACATGGAAAAGGCGGCCCTCCATCCCAATGCCGCGAAGGACGAGCAAGGCCGCTTGCGGGTGGCTGCCGCCACCGGCACCGGCGAGAGCGGGTTCCGCCGCGCCGAGCTTCTGATCGATGCCGGCGTCGATGCGATCGTGGTCGACACTGCCCATGGCCACTCGATCCATGTCATCGAGCAGGTGCGCCGCATCAAGCGGCTTTCCAACAAGGTCGACGTCGTCGCCGGCAATGTCGCAACCGGGGAAGCGGTGGCGGCGCTGGCCGATGTCGGGGCCGATGCGGTCAAGATCGGGATCGGCCCCGGATCGATCTGCACGACCCGCGTGGTGGCCGGCGTCGGCGTGCCGCAGCTCTCCGCCGTCATGGACTGCGCTGCCGCGGGCGAGCGCCATGGCCTGCCGGTGATTGCCGACGGCGGCATCAAATTCTCCGGCGATCTGGCGAAAGCCCTGGCGGCGGGCGCTTCCTGCGCCATGATCGGCTCGCTGCTCGCCGGCACCGACGAAAGCCCCGGCGAGGTCTATCTCTATCAGGGCCGCAGCTACAAATCCTATCGCGGGATGGGATCGGTCGGCGCCATGGCGCGCGGCTCGGCCGACCGCTATTTCCAGCAGGAGGTGCGGGACGCGCTGAAGCTCGTGCCCGAGGGGGTGGAAGGGCAGGTGCCGTACAAGGGACCGGTAACCACGGTCGTCCACCAGCTGGTCGGGGGCTTGCGGGCTGCCATGGGCTATACCGGCGCTGCGACGCTCGCCGAGTTCCGCGCCAAGGCGCAGTTCATCCGCGTGTCCGGCGCGGGCTTGAGGGAAAGCCACGTCCACGACGTGGAGATCACCCGCGAAGCCCCCAACTATCTCCGCCGGGATTGATGCGGCCGGGCGGCCGGGCAGCGGCAGCGATCGATGTCCTTCAGGCCGTGCTGGAGCGCCATCAGCCGGCAGCCCAGGCGCTGAAGGACTGGGCTCGAGACCACCGTTTCGCCGGCTCGGCCGACCGCTCGGCGATCGGCAATCTGGTGTACGACGGGCTGCGCCGGCGCAATTCGCTCGGCCATCGCATGGCGAGCGACACGCCGCGGGCCGTGATCCTTGCCGCCGCCAGGGAGTCATGGCCGATGGGCGAGGCCGAGTTTGCGGCTGCGATGGAGGAAGAGCACGGTCCGGGGGCTCTCTCCGCGGAGGAGTCGAGCCGGCTCGCCGACAGCCGCGACGGACCGGACCTGCCGATCGCCATTGCCGGCGACATCCCGCAATGGGTGGTGCCGGCATTCGAGCGGGCTTTTGGCGATCGCGCCGCAATGGAGGCGGCAGCGCTGGCCCGGCGTGCCCCGATCGATCTCAGGGCCAACACGCTCAAGGCGGCACGGGAGAAGAGTCTCAGGACCTTGGCCAAGTTCGGCGCGGTTGCCGGTCCGCTTTCGCCGCTCTCGATACGCATTGCCGCGCCTCGCGGCGACGAGCGGGCCCCCAATGTCGAGGCCGAAGCCGGATTTCAGCGCGGCTGGTTCGAGATTCAGGATGCGGGGTCGCAGGTTGCCGCGCTCCTGGTCGGGGCGCAGGCCGAGATGCAGGTCGTGGACCTCTGTGCCGGCGGCGGCGGCAAGACATTGGCCATGGCGGCCGCGATGCAGAATCGCGGCCAGATCTATGCCCATGACCGCGACCGCCAGCGCCTCAAGCCGATCTACGAGCGGCTGCAGCGCGCCGGTGTCCGCAATGCGCAGGTCATTGCCGCCGACGAGCCGGGGCGGCTCGCCGGGCTTGCCGGCCATGTCGACCGGGTTCTCGTCGATGCGCCCTGTTCCGGGTCAGGCTCCTGGCGGCGCAAGCCGGATGCCAAATGGCGGCTGAGCGAGCGGCAGCTTGCGGCGCGAATCGTCGACCAGGCGGCGCTGCTCGATGCGGCGGCCGATTTCGTGAAGCCGGGCGGTCGGCTTGTCTATGTCACCTGCTCGCTGCTGCCCGAGGAGAACGACGACCAGATCGCGGCCTTTCTCGGACGTCGGAGCGACTACCGTCGCTGCGACATGCGCGAGGTCTGGCGCGAAACGATCGGCACCGAGCCGCCAGGCGATGCCCTCGGCGAGGGAACGGCGACATTGACGCCGGCCCGCCACGGCACCGACGGGTTCTTCATCGCGGTGCTCGGGAAGAGGCAGTAGGGCAGTAGGCAGTAGGCAGTAGGCAAGCTCACCGGTCACGGCCTATTTGCCTATTGCCTATTGCCTATTGCCTATTGCCTTGCAGCCGGCGATAGGCCTCGAGCTGCGAGTCGCAGGCGGCGAGCTTGCCCTCGAGCGCGTCGAGGGACTCTCCCGAGTTCTTGAACGCCTCCCAGGCCCGGCCGGCCGTCAGGTGGACGCTCTTCTTGGCCGGCGAAAGCTCGAGCTCGCGGTCGCGGCGCAGCTGTCCGGTGCCCGCCTCGAGGAAGGCATTCATGTCGCGGGTCAGGCCGGCAATGCGCTCCGGCGGGTCGCGGTGGTCGAGCGCGCGGTCGCGGACCGCCAATGCCAGGCCGCCGCATTGCGCCAGCTCGCGCCACCAGGGAGCGCCGCGCGGCGACATCACGTCGCCGGCCAGCGCCGGGCCGGCAAGCATGAGGAGTGAAATCGGAACGGCGATGGCGATGGCCCGCAGCATGGTGCCTGTTTGAAAAGACTTGGGGTATGTTGTCAACCCGCTCATCGGTGGTATTTCGAGATGTGCAGCTTGCGCCATGGACAGCGAATCGGTAATGGCTGCACATGACGATCGCCGAACGGATCCTGATCATCGATTTCGGGTCGCAGGTCACCCAGCTGATCGCCCGGCGCGTGAGGGAAGCGGGCGTCTATTCGGAAATCGTGCCCTATCAGCTGGCCGAGCGCGCGCTTGAGCGCGACGGCCTGAAGGGAATCATCCTGTCGGGCGGGCCGGCGAGCGTGCTGCAAGGAGAAAGTCCGCGGGCGCCCGAGCGGGTGTTCAGGCTGGGGCTGCCGGTGCTCGGCATCTGCTATGGCCAGCAGGTGATGTGCGCGCAGCTCGGCGGGGCGGTGGAGTCGTCCGACCATCGCGAGTTCGGCCGCGCCTTTCTCGAGGTCGCCGATCACTGCTCGCTGTTCGAGGGAGTGTGGGCGAAGGGCGAGCGCCACCAGGTGTGGATGAGCCATGGCGACCGTGTCCGGGCGCTGCCGAGCGGCTTCCGGGTGGTGGGAGTGTCGGACGGCGCGCCGTTTGCCGCAGTTGCCGATGAAAAGCGCGAGTTCTATGCGGTGCAGTTTCATCCCGAGGTCGTTCACACCCCGGACGGGGCCAAGCTCTACCGCAACTTCGTGATCGACATCTGCGGCTGCCGCGGCAATTGGTCGATGTCGCATTTCCGCGCCGATGCGGTGAGCCGGATCAGGAAGCTCGTCGGCTTCGAGAAGGTCATTTGCGGACTGTCCGGCGGAGTCGATTCGGCGGTCACCGCGGTGCTCATCCACGAGGCGATCGGCGCCCAGCTCACCTGCATCTTCGTCGATCACGGCCTGATGCGCGCCGGCGAAGCGGCGGAGGTGGTCAGGCTGTTTCGCGACTCCTTCAACATTCCGCTGGTCCATGTCGATGCCTCGGCACTGTTCCTCGGCGCGCTTGCCGGGGTCAGCGATCCCGAGCAGAAGCGCAAGATCATCGGCCGGCTGTTCATCGATGTGTTCGATGCCGAGGCAAAGAAGGTCGGGGGCGCCGGTTTCCTGGCGCAGGGGACGCTCTATCCCGACGTGATCGAGAGCGTCTCGGTCACCGGCGGGCCGTCGGTCACCATCAAGTCGCACCACAATGTCGGCGGCCTCCCGGAGCGGATGCATCTCAAGCTCATCGAACCCTTACGCGAGCTGTTCAAGGACGAGGTGCGGGCGCTCGGCCACGAGCTCGGCATGCCGGATCACTTCATCCGCCGTCACCCGTTTCCAGGCCCGGGCCTTGCCATCCGCATTCCCGGCGCGGTCACCCGCGACAAGCTCGAGGTGCTGCGCAAGGCCGACGCAATCTTTCTCGACGAGATCAGAAAGGCAGGCCTTTATGATGCCATCTGGCAGGCCTTCGCCGTACTCCTGCCGGTCCAGACCGTCGGCGTCATGGGCGACGGGCGCACCTACGACAATGTCTGCGCGCTGCGGGCCGTGACCTCGACCGACGGCATGACCGCCGACTGGTTCCCCTTCGATCACGAGTTCCTGGCCCGGACCGCGACGCGCATCATCAACGAGGTGAGCGGCATCAACCGGGTCGTCCTCGATGTGACGTCGAAGCCGCCCGGCACCATCGAGTGGGAGTAACAGGGAGTACCGTGGAGTAGCATGGGATAGGAGAGGATGCGTAAGCGAATTGGAGGCCAGCGATAGCAGTCGATAGAAATCGAGCGACGCGGTTCCGCAGTCCATAGAAGGCTAGGTCGTGTTCTCAACAGTCGGTTGGCCGACTGTCGGCCGTGATTGGAAATGTCAACGCAACCACATTCGCATTAGCCAGTTCACTTTCTAGGGTGAAAGGAGAACGGACCATGGCATCCATCCGATACATTGTGACAGACATTGACAGTTCGGTCGTGTTTTATCGCGATAAACTCGAGTTCAAGGTTGACATGCACAACCCTGGCAAGTTCGCAGCGCTCATTCGCGATGATCTCACGCTTTACCTTAGCGCTCCGGGGGCAGGCAGTGGGGGAACTGCTGGCGGTAAACCAGAGCCCGGCGGATGGAACCGATTCATGATCGTCACGAAAGACATAGACGGCCTCGTCGGCCGGTTGAACGATGCTGGCGCCAAATTCAGAGGAGAAATCAGCGAGGCGGGAGCGGGTCGCGCCAGACTTCTGGAAGATCCGTCGGGCAATCTGGTTGAACTGTTTGAGTTCAAGAAGAAATGAGTGGCGCGCAGATCGTCGACAACGACCTTCATGTTCATGCACTTCGCAAGGCCGACTGAATGCAGCTCAGGGAGCTGGTCGGCAGGCAATGATAGCGTGTGACGGTCGTTTTATCCAAGCCGCGCATGGTCCAACTGGCGACCAAAAGCGAACCGAGGGCGCGATTGTCCAAACGCTCACTCGATTGGTGCTGGTGCCCGCCGTTGCGCTATCACAAAGATCGGCAGGGAGGCGAACTGGGCGAGCATCGCAAACACCACAAGCTCGATCCGAGATTGGTCATACAGCAGCCCGGTTGCGATGCTGCCGAGAAGCCAGCCGACACCATAGCCGGCATAAAAGAGGCCAAATGCTAGATTGCGCTGGCCTTCCGGCAGGACGCTCGCGACCAGAGCCTTGAGCAATGTGTCCTGCGTTGCGTAGCCTACGCCCCAGAGCAGCATGCCAAACAGCGCCGCATAGAAGCCGCCGAAAAACACAAAGGGCGAGAACAGAGCTGACACAGCCACGGCCCCGAGAATGATCGGCAAGCCGATGCGATCGTAAAGCCTGCCGAGGAGTAGGCTTGCAGCAACGCCGAACGCAGTCGCTGCCGCCACGAACACCGGTATCCACTGTTCGTCGACGATCCTTGTCTTCGAGAAATGGTACGAGATGAGTTCAAAGCTCATCAGCCCCGCTGCAAACAGCGAGCCCGCCAGCATGTATAGCCAGTACGTAGCCGTGAGCCCGCGCGCCGGCGCCGTGCGACCTTCCTCAAGGCGCGACGGGAGCGGAAATTGGATCCGCGCGAAGGCCAACGACGCGAGCGCGAGCAGCGCGGAGATCAGAAGGAGCGCGTATCCCGTGCGATAATCGCCATGCAGGAGCAGGACGAGCGCGATGAAGAGTGGTCCGATGGTGGCACCTACTTCATCGAGCGCGGTGTTGAGCGCGTAGACCCATCCCTTTCCCAGTTCACCAGTCGTGTAGGAAAGCATCGCCTCGACAGTCGGCTTGCGAAACGCTCGCCCGAGACGCTCCGCCAGGATGAGTGCGGCGGCGATTTGCCAGCTCCCCGCCAGGGCCATAGCAGGAACAGCGATCAGGTTGATGAAGTATCCAATGAAGGTGATGGGCCAATAGCGTCCGGTCCGATCCGCCAGATAGCCGGCAGCTGAGCGCAGTGTGTAACCCAAGAATTCACCGAGTCCGGCGGTGATGCTCACGATCGGTGCGCTGGCGCCCAGCGAAGCCATGAATGGGCCATTGATGCTCCCGCCGCCCTCGTAGGTCGTATCGGCGAACAGGTTTACGACACCCATGGTCAGCACGAAGGTGAAGGCGGGCGATGCAGAGCCGAACGAGAACCGAGGCCTAGCCATCCGCATCACCTTCGAAAGCACGGGGCCGGCGACCAGAAGCTGCGCCGAATGCGAGTTTGTCCGAGAAGCGAAAAATCGACCAATCGTTGGCGATAGTAGTTGAAACCGAGGGATTTCCGAATCGACGGAATTTTCCTTTTAATTCAAGAGCACAAATTTTTGACGGATCGGGGAGACGGTCCTTCGTGATACGCAGAAAAAATTTGCGATGAAAAATCAGCGCGTTACCATGATCTAAAACCATCGAGTGAGAGTGAGGGCAGGCGCACTCAGTCCACGATCGCCGTGGTCACGCGATCTGGCCGGCCAACACTTTGGTCACAAACACGGCCGTCGCTTCGCCCACTTCAGGGAGATTCCTCTTGAACAAAGTGGGCGCCTCGAACGCTGACGATTTGCTGGTTTGGCCAGGCGCGGCAAAATTCGCGTTGAGCCCCGATGAGAAAACCTGCTGGCTCGGCATCGATGAAGAGCTTGGGGATGGAGCTCTTCGACATCCACTTCGCGTAGGACTCCACGACCTCAACCACGTCCGCCGGTTCTCCAGCTATCGGCAGGTCCCGTGACCAAGCAAGCATTGGCATGCGCGAGGGGCCTGGAATCGCCCAGTACCGCCGGTAGACGTTTATCGTCTCGGGCGGGATGTTTCTGAATGGCAGGAGGTACTCGATAAAGAGATTCTTTTCGAGAATCATCTCCTCGCCTTCCGCTGTCCGCTTGCGCTGGAAGAACACTTTGGTATTGTCAGGCCATTCGTCCCAGGAGCGGAAGGGACGCACGATGCATTCCATGTAAACGATGGCCTTCACCTTGTCCGGATGCCGCTGCGCCCAGGAGAAGCCGAGCGCCGATCCCCAGTCGTGGACCACGAGGATTACGTTCTTCGTGACGCCGACGGCACCGAACCAAGCGTTCAGGTAGCGCTGGTGGTCAAAGAAGCGGTAATTGCCATCAGGAGCCGCCGCGGAGTAGCCCATACCAACGTAATCCGGGGCCAGGCAGCGGCCGTACGGCAGCAAGTACGGGATGATGTTCCGCCAGAGATAGGACGGCGTAGGGACGCCATGCAAAAAAACAATGGGATCGCCAACGCCGGCGTCGACATAAGCTATCTTCGCGCCGAGGACCTCAACGTATTTCCTGTAGGAGATCTCTTCCGTAGAAATCATGGCACGTGACATGCGGCATCCTTTCGGTTGATTGATCAGCCTATCCGCTTCCACCGTTCCGACAGAGGCTTTCCATTTGAAAGAGTGCCTGACTGCGTGAACGTGTCTCCATCGACCTCGACGGTGAAGGACTGGTCCCTACCGATGAGGCCGGCGCTGATCTTATCGTCCGCGAAGTCCATGTGTTCGGTGTAGGAGCTCCCGTTCAGAACGTAAGTCCCACCGGCTGCATAAAGCGGTTTTCCTGTCTCCGTGTCATAAGCCGCAAAAATGAAGTGTCCTCCCGAAAGGATCTTGATATCCCGTGCTCCTTTGGGGAGCGGCTGTCCGGAGACCAGCTCCCAGG
>DATAOT010000072.1:0-10060 GCA_036265615.1 Aestuariivirgaceae bacterium | reverse complement strand
AGAAGCGCAACGTAACCTCGCCGGCGCCCATGTGGCATGGTCGTCACCGCTCGTGTTGGTGGAGCTACACGGAACGCGACTGACCACGCCTTCATCATCATCCACGACCGCGGCCGCAAGATGGCGTTGCCGAGGCCGGTGGTTTGTCGGAAGCTCGGCCGGGGCGGGTAGGATGGGTGTGCAACGCGAGAGTGTTCGGAATGCGCGACGCAGCCGAATATGAGCATCGCCTTGCCACGCTGGACGATGTTCCGGCGATGCGCGAGCTGATGGAGCGTGCGATCAGCGGGCTCCAAAGCGCATTCCTCGACCCGGCGCAGATCGCGGCCAGCCGCGCCATCATGGGGCTGGATACTCAGCTCATCGAGGACGGCACCTATTTCGTCGTCGAGCATGAGGGAATGCTGGGCGGCTGCGGCGGCTGGAGCCGGCGCGCCACACTCTATGGCAGCGACGTGACAGTGGGCCGCAATCCCGCGATGCTCGATCCAGCCCGCGACGCGGCAAGGGTGCGCGCCATGTATACCGATCCTGGCCAGGCACGCTGCGGGGTCGGGACGCTGATCCTGGCGTTGTGCGGGGAGGCGGCCCGCGGCGAGGGATTCCGACGGCTCGAACTGATGGCGACCATGGCCGGCGAGCCGCTCTATCGGGCCCGCGGCTTCGTACCGATCGAGCGAGTGGACTATCACCAGGACGGGATCGTCGTACCGTTGATCAAGATGGCCAAGAATTTATGAGATTCTTATAAGGACAGTCGGTCTCGCCTCTCGAACCTTTATGCCCGCGGGGATAGCTAGCTTGACTGCGATCAACCGGTGATGCGCTAGGCGCTGCAGCCGATCGTCGAGTCAAGGAGTGCTCTCATGCTTGATCTCCTGATGCTGGCCATGGGCGTCGGCTTCTTCGTCCTGTCCGTCGGCTATGCCCATGTCTGCGACCGACTCTGAGGAGGCGACCATGGCATTCGACTATGTGCTGGCGAGCTTCGTGACGGCCGGGCTGCTGGTCTATCTCACCTGCGCGCTGCTTCGGCCCGAGCGGTTCTAGGAGGACGGTCATGACCGTCAATGGCTGGATCCAAATCGCGATCTATTGCGGCGTTGTGCTCGTGCTGGTGCAGCCGCTCGGTGCTTTCATGACACGGGTCTTCAATGGCGAGCGAACCTTTCTTTCGCCGATCGTTCGGCCGGTCGAGGTGGCGCTCTACCGTATTTGCGGCATAGAAGAAACCGCGGAGCAGGATTGGCTGACCTATACCATTGCGATGTTGCTGTTTCACATCGGCGGCTTCACCATCCTCTACGCGCTGCTGCGGCTGCAGGGATTTCTGCCGTTCAACCCGCAAGCAATGGCTGCCGTGCCGGAAGCACTCGCTTTCAACACATCGACGAGCTTCATCAGCAATACCAACTGGCAGAATTACGGCGGCGAGAGCACGCTGTCCTATCTCGTGCAGATGCTGGGGCTGACGCATCAGAACTTCCTGTCGGCGGCCACCGGGATTGCGCTGGCCGTCGCTCTGACCCGTGGCTTTGCCCGCGCCTCGACACGAACGATCGGCAATTTCTGGGTCGATGTCACGCGCACCACTCTTTACGTGCTGCTGCCGGTCTGCGTGGTCGGCACGATCGTGCTCGTGGCACTCGGCGTGCCACAGAATCTCAGCCCGTATGTCGAGGCGACGACGCTGGAAGGCGCCAAGCAGACGATTGCACAAGGCCCGGTCGCGTCTCAGATGATGATCAAGCATCTCGGCACCAATGGGGGCGGCTTCTTCAATGCCAATGCCGCACACCCCTATGAGAATCCGAGCGCCGTCACCAACCTGATCCATATGGTGATGATCTTCGCGATCGGTGCGGCTCTGACCAACGTGTTCGGCCGGATGGTCGGCGATCAGCGCCAGGGCTGGGCGCTGCTCGGGGCCATGGCGATCCTCTTCATCGCGGGTGTGACGGTGACCTACTGGGCCGAGGCCTCAGGCACCACGGCGCTCAATGCGCTCGGCCTCGGCGGCGGCAACATGGAAGGCAAGGAGGTGCGCTTCGGGATTCCGCTTTCGGCGCTGTTTGCGGTGATCACCACCGCCGCCTCCTGCGGTGCGGTCAATGCGATGCACGACTCCTTCACCGCGCTCGGCGGCATGATCCCGCTCATCAACATCCAGCTTGGCGAGATCATCGTCGGCGGCGTCGGTGCCGGGCTCTATGGAATGTTGCTGTTCGTCATCCTCACGATCTTCGTCGCCGGCCTGATGGTCGGCCGCACGCCGGAATATGTCGGCAAGAAGATCGAGGCCAAGGAAGTCAAGATGGCGATGCTCGCCATCCTCATCCTGCCGCTCATGTATCTCGGCTGGACCGCGGTTGCGACGGTGCTGCCGTCGGCAGTGGCCTCGATCGCCAATCCGGGACCGCATGGCTTCACCGAGATCCTCTATGCCTACACCTCACAGACCGGCAATAACGGCTCGGCATTTGCCGGCCTCAACGGCAACACGCCCTTCTACAACATCACCGGCGGCATCGCGATGCTGGTCGGGCGCTTCATCATGATCATTCCGGCGATGGCCATCGCCGGCTCGCTCGCCAATAAGAAAATCGTCCCGCCATCCGCGGGCACCTTCCCGACCACCGGCGGCCTGTTCATCGGCCTCCTGGTCGGGGTGATCCTGATCGTCGGCGGCCTGACCTTTTTCCCGGCGCTGGCGCTCGGCCCCATCGTCGAGCACCTGGCGATGATCAACGGCACCCTGTTCTGAACGAATGTTCACGGAGTCCTTCCGATGACAAGCTCAGCGCTGCGCCAGCGTGTTCCCGCCTCGGCAATGCTCGATCCGAAGATCGTGTGGCCGGCCTTCGGCCAAGCCTTCGTCAAGCTCGATCCCCGCCTGATGGTCAGAAACCCGGTCATGTTCGTGGTGGAGACCGTGGCTCTGCTCACGACGGTTCTGTTCATTCGCGATCTCTTCACCGGTGCGGGTCAGCTCGGCTTTGCCTTCCAGATCATTCTTTGGCTGTGGATCACAGTGATTTTCGCGAATTTTGCCGAAGCGGTCGCCGAGGGTCGCGGCAAGGCCCAGGCCGCTGCCCTGCGCGAGACCCGGGAGAAGCTGTTCGCCAAGCTCATCACCGACGAGGCCAGGAACATTTATATCCCCATCAACGCGCTGGAGCTGTCATCCGGCCATCTGGTGCTGGTCGAGGCAGGGGACCTGATCCCGTCCGACGGCGAGGTGGTGGAAGGTATCGCCTCGGTCAATGAAGCGGCGATAACCGGCGAATCCGCACCGGTCATTCGGGAAGCGGGCGGCGACCGATCGGCGGTGACAGGCGGCACGCAGGTGCTGTCGGACTGGATCAAGGTAAGGATCACGGCGGCCCCAGGCTCGACCTTCCTCGATCGAATGATTTCGCTCGTCGAAGGTGCCGCACGGCAAAAGACGCCGAATGAGGTCGCGCTCAACATTCTTCTCGCCGGGCTCACCATCATCTTCGTCTTCGCCACGGCGAGCATTCCGAGCTTTGCCGCCTATGCCCATGGCGCCATCCCGATCGTGGTGATCGTGGCGCTGTTCGTGACGCTCATTCCGACAACGATCGGTGCGCTGCTGTCGGCAATCGGAATCGCCGGCATGGACCGGCTGGTCCGGTTCAATGTGCTCGCCACATCTGGCCGCGCGGTCGAGGCGGCGGGCGATGTCGACACGCTGCTCCTCGACAAGACCGGCACGATCACGCTCGGCAACAGACAGGCAACGGAGTTCAGGCCGCTCAGAGGTGTGAGCGAACGGGAGCTGGCGGAGGCGGCACAGCTCGCTTCACTTGCCGACGAGACACCGGAAGGGCGCTCCATCGTGGTCCTTGCGAAGGAAAGGCATGGGCTGAGGGGGCGCGATCTCGGGGAGCTCAATGCGAGCTTCATCCCGTTCACGGCGCAGACCCGGATGAGCGGTGTTGACGTGGCCGAGTGCTCGGTGCGCAAGGGAGCAGTCGATTCGATTCTCACCTATGTCGGTAGCCTGCCGCGGCCCGAGCTCGCCGCGGATACGGTGCGCGAGCTCAAGGCGATGGCCGAGGCGATTGCCAAGACCGGCGGCACGCCGCTGGCCGTGATCAAGAATGGCAAGCTGCTTGGCGTCGTCCACCTCAAGGACGTCGTCAAGGGCGGCATCCGCGAGCGCTTTGCCGAGCTTCGGCGCATGGGCATTCGCACCATCATGATCACGGGGGACAACCCGATGACGGCAGCGGCCATCGCTGCCGAAGCGGGTGTCGACGACTTTCTTGCTCAAGCCACGCCCGAGGACAAGCTCAAGCTCATCCGCAAAGAGCAGGCACATGGCAAGCTCGTGGCAATGTGCGGCGATGGCACGAACGACGCGCCGGCGCTGGCCCAGGCCGATGTCGGTGTGGCCATGAACACCGGCACTCAGGCGGCGCGCGAAGCCGGCAACATGGTCGATCTCGACTCCAATCCGACGAAGCTCATCGAGATCGTCGAGATCGGCAAGCAGCTGCTGATGACCCGCGGAGCGTTGACGACCTTCTCGATCGCCAATGACGTGGCGAAATATTTCGCGATCATCCCGGCGATGTTCCTTGCTTTCTACCCGCAGCTCCGGGCGCTCAACATCATGCGGCTGGCAACACCCGAAAGCGCAATCCTGTCGGCGATCATCTTCAATGCCCTGATCATCGTCGCGTTGATCCCGCTGGCACTCAGAGGGGTGGCGTACCGTCCGATCGGGGCAGGGCCGCTGCTCAGGCGCAACCTCCTGATCTATGGCTTGGGCGGCATCATCCTGCCATTTGTCGGCATCAAGGCCATCGACGTCCTGGTCGGCGCCTTGGGCCTTGCCTGAGGAGCTCTTCCATGCTGAATGAAATCCGTCCCGCCGTCATGTTGCTGGTGCTGCTGACGCTGATCACCGGACTGGCCTATCCGCTCGCCATGACAGGCCTTGCGGTCACCCTTTTCCCCTATACGGCCGAGGGCAGCCTGATCCGACGCGACGGGCAGGTGATCGGCTCGGCGCTGATCGGCCAGGAATTCAAGAGCGACCGCTACTTTCATGGACGGCCATCGATGACGACCGGCCGGGATCCGACGGATCCTGCAAAATCGGTGGTTCAACCCTACAATGCGATCAATTCCATGGGATCGAATCTCGGGCCGACCAACAGGGCGCTGGCGGAGCGGGTGGCGGCGGATGTGAACAGGCTGAAGCAAGAAAACCCGAACATGCCGGTGCCTATCGATCTCGTCACGACGGCGGCGAGCGGGCTCGACCCCGACATCTCGCCGGAGGCGGCCTTTTTCCAGGTGCCGCGGATTGCCAAAGCGCGCCATCTCTCGGAAGATCGAGTGCGGCAGCTCATCGAGGCGCAGGTGGAGCGGCGCATTTTCGGGTTGCTCGGCGAGCCGCGGGTCAATGTGCTTCGACTGAACCTCGCGCTGGATCAGGTGACGAGTTGACAAGAAATCCGGATTTGGAAACTGTCGAGGGCGATGCCCGAGAAACGTCGAGATCATGACAATCGGCCGTCGCCGGAGGCGCTGCTGGAGAATGCCCAGCGCGAGGAGCAGGGCCGGCTGAAAATTTTTCTTGGTGCCGCACCCGGCGTGGGCAAGACCTATGAAATGCTCCAGTCGGCTCGTGCCAAGCGGCAGGAGGGCGTGGATATCGTGGTCGGGGTCGTCGAGACCCACGGACGCAAGGAAACGGAAGCGCTGCTCGAGGGTCTCGAGACCATTCCGCGGCGGCGAGTCGACTACAAGGGCGCGATGCTCGAGGAGATGGATCTCGACGCGCTCCTGCGACGGCGCCCGGAGATCGCTCTGGTCGATGAACTCGCCCACAGCAACGCGCCCGGCGGCCGGCACCCCACGCGCTATCGCGACGTCGAGGAGCTGCTGGCGGTCGGCATCGACGTCTATACGACCGTCAACATCCAGCACATCGACAGCCTGAACGACATCGTCGCGCAAATCACCTCGGTGCGGGTGCGCGAGACCGTGCCGGACTCGATCATCGATCGGGCCGACGACATCGAAGTCATCGACATCACGCCGGACGACCTCATCCAGAGGCTCAAGGAGGGCAAGGTCTATGTGCCGCAGACGGCCAGGCGGGCGCTCGATCACTATTTCTCGCCGGGGAATCTGACGGCACTGCGCGAGCTCGCTCTGCGGCGGACGGCACAGCTGGTGGACGAGCAGCTCCTGTCGCACATGCAGGCTCATGCCATTCCAGGCCCGTGGCCGGCAGGCGACCGGGTGATGGTGTGCATCGACGAGGGACCCGGCGGGGAATCGCTTGTCCGCTACACGCGGCGCATGGCCGATCGGCTGCGGGCGCCATGGACGACATTTCACGTGGAAACCACGCGGTCGCTGCGATTCAGCGAGGAAGAGCGGGATCGGATTTCCAATGCCATGCGGCTGGCGGAGCGGCTTGGCGGCGAAACGGTCATCGTTCCCGGCCACAACGCCGTCGAAGAGATCGTGCGCCATGCGGAAGCCAACAATGTTTCCCATATCGTCATCGGCAAGTCGCGCAAATCACGCGTTGCCGAGCTGCTGCGGGGCTCGGTCACCCATGAGCTGATGCGGCGTGCAGGGGCGATCAGCGTTCATGTCGTGGCGCCCCGCGAGTCGGACCGCCCGCCGTCGAGCAAGGGCGCCGCCCGACCGGAGGCCAAACGGTTCGACATCCTCCCCTATGGCTGGAGCACCGCCTTCGTCGCGCTCGCCATCGGCTGCGGCATGGTCCTCAACCAGGTGCTGGCGGTACAGAACATCGCGCTCGCGTTCCTGACCGCGGTGCTGGCGAGCGCCATCACCTACGGGCTGTGGCCGGCCCTCTATACTTCCATCGTCAGCATGCTGGCGTTCAATTTCTTCTTTCTGCCGCCGCTCTATACCTTCACCATCACGGAGACGGAGAACGTCGTCGCATTGTTCTTCTTCCTCGTGATCGCCTTCATTGCAAGCAACCTCGCGGCGCGCGTGCGCAGCCAGGCGGTGGTGGCGCGCCAGCGCGCCAAGACCACGGAGGATCTCTATCTGTTCAGCCGCAAGCTCGCCGGTGTGGGCACGCTCGATGACGTGCTGTGGGCAACTGCCTTTCAGGTCGCGTCGATGTTGAAGGTGCAGGTGGTGATCCTGATCGCGGAAGGCGACGTGTTGACGGTCAGGACCGGCTATCCTCCCGAGGATACTTTGGATGAGGCCGATGTGGCCGCTGCCAGATGGGCCTTCGAGAACAACCGGACAGCAGGGCGGGGAAGCGATACGCTGCCGGGGGCCAGGCGACTGTTCATTCCGATGCGCACCGGACGAGGGGTCGTCGGCATCGTCGGCATCGACAGCGACAAGGAAGGCCTCCTCCTCACGCCCGAGCAGCAGCGGCTGTTCGATGCTCTGATGGATCAGGCGGCGCTGGCGGTCGAGCGGGTGCGTCTTGCCGCCGATGCCGATCGCACCAAGCTCGCGCTCGAGGCCGATCGGCTGCGCTCGGCACTTCTCACCTCGATCTCGCATGACCTCAAAACGCCGCTCGCCGCCATCATCGGTGCCGCCGGGACGCTCAGGGACTTCAGCGCTGCTCTCGACGAAGGGGCGAAGCGCGATCTCCTGGTCACGGTGCACGAGGAGGCGGAAAGGCTGAACCGGTTCATCGCCAATCTGCTCGACATGACGCGAATCGAATCAGGTGCGATCGAGCCCCAGGGCACGCTTCACGATGTGGGCGAGATCGTGGGCAGTGCTCTCCAGCGGGCTGCCAAGGTGCTGGCACAGCATCGGTTGGAAGTGGATATTGCCGGCACGCTGCCGATGCTGAAGCTCGATGCAGTCCTGTTCGAGCAGGTGCTGTTCAACATTCTCGACAATGCCGCCAAATATGCCCCGGTGAATTCGACGATCGAGCTGCGCGCCTGGCAAAGCCAAGGGAAGGTGGCCGTTCAGATCATGGACGAGGGTGACGGCATCCCGCCGGAGGACCTGGACAGAATCTTCGACAAGTTCTACCGGGTGCGGAAGGGCGATCGCGTGCGGGCCGGCACCGGCCTCGGCCTACCGATCTGCCGCGGCTTCATCGAGGCCATGGGCGGCACCATCGAGGCAGCCAATCGGCGGGATCGCAGCGGCGCGCTGATCACCATCACGATGCCCGTGCCGACCGATACGCCACAGCTCGACGAGGTCGCATGAGCGGGCCGGCAGTCAAGATCCTGGTCGTTGACGACGAGCCGCCGATCAGGCGCCTGTTGAGAACCGGGCTCGGCACGCAAGGCTACTCGATCGCCGAAGTGGAGAACGCCAGTCAGGCGCAGGCGCATCTCAAAGACGACAAGGCCGATCTTGTGGTGCTCGATCTCGGGTTGCCGGACCGCAATGGCCTGGAGCTTCTCAAGGACCTTCGCCAGGCCGGCATCGATGTGCCGGTGGTGGTGCTGTCGAGCCGCACTGATGAAGCGGGGATCGTGCAGGCGCTCGAGCTCGGCGCCGACGATTACGTGACCAAGCCGTTCAGCATGAACGAGCTGATTGCCCGCATCAAGGTGGCGCTGCGCCATCGGCTGCAGGAACAGGGGGAGAAGCCGATCTTCAAGGTCGGCGATCTTCAGGTCGATCTGGTGCGACGCCTGGTCAAGCTCGGGGAGAACGAGGTCAAGCTGTCACCACGCGAATATGACATACTGAGGACGCTCGTCAGACATGCCGGACGGGTCCTGACCCACCAGGCCTTGCTGCGGGAGGTCTGGGGCGGGATTGCCGATGTGCAGAATTTGCGGGTGCATGTGCGGCAGCTTCGCCAGAAGATCGAGCCTGACCCGGAGCAGCCCCGCTATATCCTGACCGAGACCGGCGTCGGCTACCGCCTGCGGGCGCCGGAGTGATCGGGGTCAGAGCTGTGCACCGAAGTGCTCGCGATAGGCGTGACGGCCTGAAGGGGTGATGGTCACGGCGCGCGAACCGTCAACACGGCGGATCCATCCCTGATCGAAGCTCAGGCGGCAGATCGCAGCGCCGAGCGCCCCACCGAGATGAATGCGTCGCTCGCTCCAATCGAGGCAGGGGCGACAGAGAGCCCGGCGCGAACCCTTGCCGCTCGACGACAGCATCGCGGCCGCGTCGACGCCGATCCCATTCAAGAACCGCAAGCCGCTGTCGGTGACGAGGCCGCCTTCCCTGGATAATTCCGCATGGCCATCGGCAATCAGCGCATCCGCCAAGGCCACTCCAAGGCGGCCGGCCAGATGATCGTAGCAGATGCGTGCTGCGCGCAAGGCAGCGTCCCGAGGTCCCACGACCAGCCGCTTGCGCGGCGGCTGCCGGTCCGAGGCGACCTCCATGATCGCTTCCATCATCCGGGCGACGGCCGGAGAGGCCAGCTGGTAATAGCGGTGGCGTCCTTGCTTCATGACGCTGACGAGGTCGACAGCGGTAAGGCGGGCCAGGTGGCCGCTCGCGGTCTGTGGCGTCACGCCGGCCACGGTGGCAAGCTCGGTTGCGGTCAGCGCCCTGCCGCCCAACAAGGCGTGGAGCATGCCGGCTCGTGCCGGATCGCCGGCCAGGGCGGCAATTTCAGCGAATTGTCCGTGACTTGTCATGACCTCGCTCCTTTGGCCCGAATGATGGCACGGCCAAGCGTCTGATGCTTCGGTGGCGACCGTAACATCCCGGCATCAAAGCCGCCAAAGAAGTCCGACAGGACTAGTCTAAAGGGAGAGCGCGACCCTGCAGACCTGCACGCGTTCATAGGTGAAGCTCCTCGGCGCCGCCAGGACCTGCCGGCAGCTGACCCGCAGGGCACGGAGCTGGTCGCGATCAAGCCTGACCAGGAGCTCGCGAATCTGCCACGGCTTGCGCCGATAGAGGCTCTCGATCGGAAAGTAGAGCAGCGTGCTGACGCGCCGGGGCGGGGCGAGGGTCCAGCTGCGCAAGCGGCTGGAGGCCTGGGGAGCCGTTCTGGCCGGTGCCTGCGATGGCGCAGCCAGCGAGCGGGCGGCAGGAGAAGGCGCTCCGAAGCCCCCAAGAAAGCCGCCGC
>DATAOT010000071.1:0-12839 GCA_036265615.1 Aestuariivirgaceae bacterium | reverse complement strand
TCGGACTGGTAGTCCTGATATTCGATCTCGGCCTCGGCCAGCGCCGTCTTCTCGACCACCGACCACATGACCGGCTTCGAGCCGCGATAGAGCTGGCCCGACATGGCGAATTTCATGAGCTCGCCGGCAATCCGCGCTTCGGCATGGAAGCTCATGGTGGTGTAGGGATCGTCGAAATCGCCGATGACGCCGAGCCGCTTGAACTCCTCGGACTGGACCTTGATCCAGCGCGCAGCGAATTCGCGGCACTGCCGGCGGAACTCGTTGACCGGCACGGCATCCTTGTTCTTGCCCTTGGCGCGGTACTCCTCCTCGATCTTCCATTCGATCGGCAGGCCGTGGCAGTCCCAGCCCGGCACGTAGTTCGCGTCGCGCCCACGCATCTGGAAGGAGCGGACCACCACATCCTTGAGGATCTTGTTGAGCCCGGTGCCGATATGGATGTTGGCATTGGCGTAGGGCGGGCCGTCATGCAGGACATATTTCGGCCGCGCCGCCGCGTCGCGCCGCAGCGCACGATAGAGGTCGATGCTCTCCCAGCGGGCCAGGATCGCCGGTTCGCGCTGCGGCAACCCGGCCCGCATCGGGAAATCGGTCCTGGGCAGAAACAGGGTCGCGGAATAGTCGCCTGGCGCCGGAGTGTCGTTCATCGGGAAGCTCTCGGTTTTCGGGCGGTTTATAGAGCGAGTGGCAGGTGGTGAGTAGCGCTATTCGCGATCGGCCGCCGACTTATGCCCGATTGGCGAGCTCGACCACCGATGCCGCAAGCACCCGGGCGCCGGCGACGCATTGCGCCGGCGTCGAATATTCCTCGGGGCTATGGCTCACCCCATTGCGGCACGGGATGAAAAGCATGCCCGCCGGGCAGACGGCGGCGGCATAGAGGGCGTCGTGGAAGGCCCCCGAGGCCAGACGCGCCACCTTGAGCCCGAGGGCTGTGGCGGCCGTCTCGATCAAGGACGGGATCGGCCCCTCGAACGGCGTCGGGCTCATCTCGGAGGTCGTAACGACGGTGGCGGTGCACGGCTTTACGGCCTCGTGGATCACGCGCTCGATGGCGCTGCCGCGCCGCTTGAGCTCGGCGGCGTCAGGATGGCGGAAGTCGATGGTGAAGGTGACCTTGGAGGGGATGGTATTGGGCGAATTCGGCTCGACGAGCAGCCGGCCGACGGTGAACCGCGTCAGGTCCCGGGGATCCTCCATCAGGCCGTTGAGCCAGGTGATGGCGCGCACCGCCGCCTGAAGCGCATCGCGGCGCAAGGCGGCGGGCGTGGTGCCGGCGTGGCCGGCCACGCCCGCGATCTCGACCCGCATCCAGCGGACACCCTGGATCCCGGTCACCGCCGCAATGTCGAGGCCCTGCTTTTCCAGCACAGGCCCCTGCTCGATATGAGGCTCGACATAGGCGTAGGCCGGCCAACGGGGCGGGCGGCGCGGCAGATCGGGGGTCGCCGCCAGCGTCTCGGCGAGCGCGTCGGCGAAGCGCGCGCCGTCGCTGCCGACATCATCGAGGAAGGCCGAGAGCGGCACCAGCCCGGCCCACACCGAGGAGCCAGTGCAGCCGCGCTCGAAGCGGCCGCCCTCCTCATTGGTCCAGGCAACGACATCGATCGGGCGGCGGGTCACGATGCCAGCGCCGTCGAGTGCGTTCATCGTCTCGAAGGCGGCCAGCACACCATAGATGCCGTCGAACCGACCGCCGGCCGGCTGGCTGTCCATATGGCTGCCGGCCAGGACCGGGGCAGCCGCGGAGTCCTGACCCGGCCGCCGCAGGAAGAGATTGGCCGCCTCGTCGATGCTGACCTCGAGACCGAGCGCCCGGGCCCAGCCGATCAGCATTGCGCGCGCCTCGATGTCCTCGCGCGTGAGAGCCTGCCGGGTGACGCCGCCATTGCCGAGGCCGCCGATCTCCGCCATGGCCTCGATCGAGCGCCACAGCCTGTCCTGCGAAACCGCGGCCGCCGCCTTCAGGGCGGCTTCGCTCAGGGTGTGCACGGTATTTGACACTCACCTACCTCTGCGTGTATTGCGTTCATGCGAACCTATCGAGAACAAACGGCGATGAACGCCATCGACGACACGCGCCAGATCTTCGGTGCCAAGATCGAAGCCCTTGAAGCCAAGATCGACGGCAAGCTCGCATTGATCTTTCAGCGCCTCGATGCCATGCCGGACCGCGCCGAGATGCACAAGGCCATTTCCGATGCCGTCGATCCTCTCCGCAAGCTCATCATCGGGACGGCCTTCGCCGCCACCGGCACCATTCTCTCGCTGATGATCGGCTTGCGGGCCCTGAACATCGATATCCTCGGCATGGGTTTCGACATCGCGCAAATCATCGTGGAGCGCGACCAGGCTCGCGACAAGAAGCACTACGAGGAAATGCAAGCGATGCGAAACATGATCATCGATAATCGCAACATGATCGTGGACAATGCGAAGTTTCTCCGCGAGCTCCGCGAGGAACTACTCCGGAAATCACCGCCGCACCACCCATGACGAAGCTCTTGCCACTCATCTCTTGGCGATGCCTACTGGCTTGGAACAAGAGGAGGAAGACAAGAACATGGCAGAGCGGCAGGTGATCCCCGCCCGACGCGGCAAGGCGACCCGTCTTGCAAAAGGTCAGGCCATCAAGATCATCAACACCCATGGCAACCAGGTCGTCGATTTCTGGGCGTTCGTCGCCGGGCAGATGAACGAATATCTCGGCATGGAACATTGCCGCGCCACCTGGACGCGGCTATTCCCGGTCGTCGGCGACAAGATGTACACCAACCATCGTCGTGCGATCCTGACGCTCGAGAGCGATACCTCGCCCGGCCGTCACGACACGGTGATGGCGCCCTGCGACAACGAGCGCTACGGGCTTCTCGGCTGCACCGACTATCACGACAACTGCCGCGACAATCTCCATGCCGGGCTCTACGAGCTCGGTCTCTTCATCCCCTACACGCCGGCTTCAATCAACCTGTTCATGAACATCCCATGGGAGCAGGACGGCAGCCTCGCCTTCGAGCCGGCCCTGTCGAAGCCCGGCGATCACGTGGTCTTCCGGGCCGAGCTCGACTGCATTTGCGCGATGTCGGCCTGTCCGCAGGACATTCTGGCGATCAACAGCCGCCAGCCGACGGAAGCTCATTTCGAAGTTTTGCAGGGGTAAAGCGACAGACTGCGGCGCCAGCCCGATGATGCGGTCAGGTCTTGTCGAGCGCCTCGTAGACGGCATGGGCGATGGGCTCCATCTCGGCGCGCGTCATCTCGCCGGCGAGCGCATAGGCGAGCGGCCCGTCGAGCCAATAGCAGGTCATGATGCCGTCCACCTCCTCCATGCGGAACGCGGTATCTCGATGCTCGGAATTGATCACGACATAGAGCGACAAGCGCTGCTTCCTGGCGTTCTCGTACATGAAGTAGGCGGCCGGCTTGTCGCGGAGCGAGAGCAGCCTGCCGCCTACGAGCTGGTAGCCCTGCGCCGCCAGATCGGGGGCGATCACCGGCTGCCCCAGTCGCTTCGACAGCCAGCTCGTCAAATGGTCGCGCTGATCGCCTGCAATCTCCACCGGATGGCGGATCTCGCTGCCATAGACGGCATGGGCCGAGCGCACCGCACTCGCGATGGTCGCGCCGTCGGAATTCGCCAGCTCGCGGACATCCACGGCATGCACGAGGAGCGCGACCGCAGCCGCCAGCGAGCCGATCAGAAGGAACCGCCGCGAGGCCTGTGGCCAATGGCTCACGCGCGCCTCGGCCAAGGCGTCCTTGATGGCAGGCGGAATCTCCTCGGCCAGCACCGGATCGAATGCCGTCTTCAGGGCTGCCTTGTGACGCTTGAGCTCGGCCAACGCCAGCTGCGCGTCCGGATCACCCCGCAGGAGGGCTTCGATCTCCAAAGCCGCCTCCCCGGAAAGCTCGCCGTCGGCATAGGCGCCAAGCGCCCAATCCTCGATTTTCCGCTGTCTCGTCATTTTATCCGTCTCAATCGCGGCTCTTTGTCGCCGTCGAATTGCTGCCGCAGGAACGATCGCGCGCGCGACAAGCGCGACATCACAGTGCCGATCGGAACGCCGGTGATCTCCGCAACATCGCGGTAGCTGAGCTCGTCGAGAGCGACAAGAAGCAGCACTTCGCGCTGAACCAGCGGCAATCGGGCAACCGCCTCCTCGACATCGGCCAACACCAGACGATCCTCCTGCCGCGGCGGCACCGCATCCGACCCGTTCGGGATCTCGTCGAGCGTGACGCTCGAACCGCGCCGCAGCTCGCTTCTGAGCCCGCTGATATGCAGATTGCGCAGGATGGTGTAGAGCCAGGCGCGCATCGGGCGCTCGGGATCGTACAACTCATGCTTGCGCAGGGCCCGTTCGATGCAATCCTGCACGAGGTCATCGGCAAGCGCGGCATCGCCGGTCAGCGCCCGCGCGAAGCGCCTCAAGAACGGAATGTGGGTCGCCAATTCGGTCTTGAACGCCATCGCGCAGTCGCCCTACTCGATTGCTATACGTCTGATATCACTTCTTATTCCGCGATGCACAAAAGCCGACTAATCGCCCTCCCAGGGTTCGGCCAGGGTGACGAGCTCCTCCGCCGCAGTCGGGTGCACGGCCACCGTCGCGTCGAAGTCAGCCTTGGTCGCCCGCGCCTTCAGGGCAATGGCCAGGATTTGCACCATTTCCGCAGCCCCGGGACCGAGAATGTGACAGCCGACGATCCGATCGGTTTCGGCGTCGACCACGAGCTTCATCATCATCCGCTCGTCGCGTCCGGCGAGCGTGTCGCGCATGGCACGAAAACGAGTCTTGTAGACGGCGACCTTGGCGCACAGCTCGCGCGCCCTGCCCTCGCTCAGCCCCACCGTGCCGATCTCAGGCTCGGAGAACACGGCGGTCGCGACATTGGCGTGATCCATGGCGGTCGGCTTTCCCCCGAAGACGGTATCAGCAAATGCATGGCCCTCGCGGATCGCCACCGGAGTGAGGTTGAGCCGGTTGGTCACATCGCCGACGGCGAACACATTGTCGAGGCTCGATTGCGAGAAACGGTCGACCACGACGGCGCCATCGGCGGCGAGCGCCACACCGGCGGCATCGAGGCCGAGCGCATGGGTGTTGGGTCGCCTCCCCATCGCCAGCATGACCTGGTCCGCCTCGATGACGGCGCCGGTGGTCAAGGTGGCGCGCAAGGCGCCTGCGGTTTTTTCGATGGCGGTCAGCGCCACCCCGCAGATCACCTCGACGCCGCGCCGCGTCATGCCTTCGCGGACCCCGCGCCTGAGGTCGTCGTCGAAACCTCGCAAGATCTCCGGACCGCGGTAGACGAGCGTGGTTTGAGATCCGAGGCCGTTGAAAATTCCGGCGAACTCCGCCGCGATATAGCCGCCGCCGAAAATCACGATGCGCTCCGGCAGCCTGCCCAAATGGAAGGCTTCGTTGGAGGTGATGGCGTGCTCGATCCCCGCGATCGCGGTGCTGCGGACCGGCGTCGCCCCGGCGGCAATCAGGATGTAGCGGGCGCTGACCGCGCGGCCGTCGCTTTCGAGCACGACCGTGTGGCGGTCGCGCAGAATGGCGCGGGACGCGAAGAGATGAACCCCATGCGCATCCAAGGTCCTTTTGTAGACGGCTTCGAGGCGGGCAATCTCGCGATCCTTGTTGGCGATCAGCGTCGGCCAATCGAAGCTGACGCCCGACGTCGTCCAGCCGAAGCCGACCGCATCCTCGAACTCGTCGCCGAAGCGGCTGGCATAGACCAGGAGCTTCTTCGGGACGCAACCGCGGATGACGCAGGTGCCGCCGACCCGGAACTCCTCGGCCACAGCCACCCTGGCGCCGTGTCGGGCGGCAATCCGCGCCGCCCTGACGCCACCCGAGCCGGCACCGATGACGAACAGGTCATAATCATAGGCGGCCATGACGGCACCCGCTCTGCTATTGCGGCAGCTCGATCCCGCGCTGCTTCAGCGCGTCGGAGGTCTCCTTGATCGCGCCAGGCACCTCGCGCTGCAGCATCGGTCCGACCTGGCTCATCACGGTCCCGAAATAGCTCGGAAATTTTTCCAGCGCGCTCTTGCCGACAGGGGTGTCCGACATCTGCACCAAAGCCGCCAGCTCTTCCTCGGTGAACACCCGGGCGACGGCCGGGGTGGCCGCGCCCAGAGCCGTATCGAGGCGGCCTTTCATCGCCTTGCCGAATTCAGCGAGGAAGTCGTTGACCACCTTCTCTTCCGTCGGCTTGCCAACCTTCTTGTAGCGCTCGGCAATGTCGAGCGAAAGCTGCGGGCCGATGGCGCGCATGATCTGGCCGGGGAAGTCGCTGTTGGCCAGGAGCTGCTTGGCAAGGTCGAGCCGCTTGCTCGACAGGACCTCCTCGGCCATCGCGACGGATCCGCTCAAGGCGCCGACAGCAAGGAAAATTGCAAGATTTTTCAGGGACATCTGAACTCCAACCGGTTTGGGGATATCAAGGGCGAAGCATTTGCACCCCATGCGGGGTGCCGAGATAGGCGCAGGCTGCCATGTCGAGAAAGAGGCCATGATCGACCACGCCGGGCATGTCGGCGAGGGCACGCGCCAGCGCCACCGGGTCGGCGATAACTCCAAAGCAGCAGTCGGCAAGAAGATTGCCATTGTCGCTGAGCGAGGGCGTGCCGTTCTCGCGGCGCAAGCTGACCTGACCGTCGCTGCCGCTTCTCGCCATAAGCGCCGCGAGGCGGCGCAGGGTGGCGCCGGCGCCGAAGGGAACGATCTCGACGGCAAGCGGGAAGCCGCCGAGGATCGCGACCTGCTTCGACTGATCGGCAATGATCACGAGCCGCCTGGAGCTCGCGGCGACGATCTTCTCGCGCACCAGGGCACCGCCGCCGCCTTTGACGAGGTTGAGCTTCGGGTCGATTTCATCGGCGCCGTCGATGGTGACATCGAGGGTTTCGAGTGCATCGAGACTCGCAAGCGGGATGCCGAGGGCGCTCGCCAGCCGCTCGGTCGATGCCGATGTCGGCACCGCCACGATGTCGAGCCCGGCCTGGACCTTTTCGGCGAGGAGGCGCAGGAACACGGCGACAGTCGAGCCGGTGCCAAGCCCGAGCCGCATGCCGTGCCTGACCTCGGCAAGCGCTGCACGCGCCGCCGCCGCCTTCTCGCCCTCGCCCGGCGTCAAGGCTTGTTGAGCCCGCCCATCAGCATGTATTTGAATTCGGTGAATTCATCCATGCCGTGGTGCGACCCTTCGCGTCCGATCCCGGATTCCTTGACGCCGCCGAACGGTGCGACCTCGGTCGAGATGATCCCCTCGTTGATGCCGACAATGCCATATTCCAGCGCCTCGCCGACCCGCCAGATGCGGCCGACGTCGCGGCTGTAGAAATAGCAGGCAAGACCGAATTCGGTGTCATTGGCCATGGCGATCGCCTCCTGCTCGGTGGCGAAGCGGAAGAGCGGCGCCACCGGGCCGAAGGTCTCCTCGCGAGCGACCGCCATCTCGGTCGTGACATCGCGCAGGATGGTCGGCTCGAAGAAGTTGCCGCCGAGAGACTTGCCGCCGGTCACGAGCCTTGCGCCCTTGGCGAGAGCGTCCTCGACATGCTCCTCGACCTTCTCCACCGCGGCCCTGTTGATCAGCGGGCCGGTGGTCACGCCGTCCTCCGTGCCGGGGCCGACCTTCATCCTGCCGACGGCGGCGCGAAGCTTCTCGGCAAAGGCATCATAGACCTTGTCCTGGACCAGGATGCGGTTGGCGCACACGCAGGTCTGCCCCGCATTGCGATATTTCGAAGCCATCGCGCCTGCCACCGCGGCGTCGAGATCGGCATCGTCGAAGACGATGAAGGGCGCATTGCCGCCGAGCTCCATGCCGACCTTCTTGACGGTTCCGGCGCATTGCTCCAGGAGGACCTTGCCGACAGCGGTCGAGCCGGTGAAGGTGAGCATCCGCACAAGCGGGGATGCGGTCATCTCGCCGCCGATATCGCGGGCGCTGCCGGTGACGACGTTCAGCACGCCGGCAGGGATGCCGGCGCGCTCGCCGAGCTCGGCAAGCGCCAGGGCCGAGAGCGGCGTCTCCGAGGCAGGCTTGAGCACCAGCGTGCAGCCGGCGGCCAAAGCCGGGCCCGCCTTGCGGGTGATCATGGCGATCGGGAAATTCCACGGCGTGATCGCCGCGACGACGCCGACCGGCTGGCGGATCACAAGAATGCGGGCATTGGCAAAGGGGGAGGGAATCGTCTCGCCATAGAGGCGCTTGCCCTCTTCGGCGAAGAACTCGATGAAGGACGCGCCATAGACCACCTCGCCGCGCGCCTCGGCCAGGGGCTTGCCCTGCTCGGCGGTCATGATCTGGGCGAGATCCTCCTGGTTGTCGATGATCAGGTTGAACCATTTGCGCAGGATCGCGGCGCGCTCCTTGGCGGACTTGGCAGCCCAGCCGGCCCGGGCCTGCTCGGCGGCCTCGATGGCCCGGCGGGTCTCCTGCGCACCGAAACGGGGCACGACCGCGATCGTCTCGCCATCGGCAGGGTTGGTGACCTCGATGACATCGGGGCCCGGCGGCAGCCATTTGCCGGCGATGAAGCAGGCCTCCTTGATCAACGAACGGTCCTTGATGCGATCACGCAGCGCTTGGCCCCTGCGGACGTCCATGGCAGCCTCCTTGACTTCGAGCTTTGCAGCGGCTTTTCGCCTGAAGCGAATGCCCTCGGGAATGGGGGCTTGTAACACGCCGGACCAAAGGACGACAGATGCCTCCCTTCGCAGCGATTTTCGACCTCGACGGCACCCTCATCGACACTGCCCCCGATCTCGCGCGGGCCACCAACCACGTGCTTGCCTCGGAAGGCCGCCGGCACGTGTCGATCGCGGAAATCCGCCCCTTTGTCGGGCGAGGCGCGCGCCGCATGATCGAGCGCGGGTTCGCGGCGACCGGGGCGCCGGTCGAGCCGCATCGGATGGAGTCCCACTACCATGCGTTCATCGCCTATTATTCCGAAAACATCGCTGTCGACAGCCGGCCGTTCCCAGGCACACTTGAGCTGCTCGACCGGCTCGAGGAGGCGGGCGTCAAGCTCGGCATCTGCACCAACAAGCAGGAGCGGCTGTCGCTCAGGCTCCTCGACCGGCTGGGCCTGACGCAGCGCTTCGGCGCCATCATCGGAGCCGACACCATCGGCATCTCCAAGCCCGACCCGGCGCCTTATCGGGAAGCGGTGACGCGGCTCGGTGCGAGCGGCGGCGGCTCGGTCATGATCGGCGACAGCGAGACTGACATCCTGACCGCCCGGGCCGCGGGCGTTCCGGTCATCGCCGTCACCTTCGGCTATACGGACCGCCATGTGAAGGAATTCGCGCCCGACCATGTGGTCGACCATATGGACCATGTCTGGACGGCAATCGCCAGCTACCTACCGAAGCCTTGACTTGCTGGAAAATCGGCCCCTATATCGCGCTCCCCTCGGGCGATTAGCTCAGCTGGTAGAGCACTGTGTTCACATCGCAGGGGTCGCTGGTTCGAGTCCAGCATCGCCCACCATCGGTTTTCAGCCGTTTCTTTGCCGCTCCAACGCTTCCCTGTGACCTCGGCTGGCACACTTCTGGCACACCGAGGGAGCGCCTATGGCTGCGCTGCGACTACGAGGGAAGCGATGGCATGTTCAAGTTCGCCGCCAGGGTCATCCGCCGCTCACGAGGTCATTCGACCTTAAGAGCGAGGGACTGGCCTGGGCACGCCAGATCGAGGCCAGCCTGGACAGAGGTGAACTTTGTCGCTCTGCTCCCAATGCTAAAGACGATCCATATCTCGGCGACATCGTCTCCCGCTACCGAGATTGCGTGAGCCCTCGAAAGAAGGGAGGCGATGTTGAGCGGATCGTTTTGAAGGCGTTCCTGCGCTCGGAACTCTGTTCGTATCGAGTGAGTGAGCTGAGTTCGGCGCACTTCGCTTCCTACCGAGATCATCGCCTCTCGAAGGTCTCACCAAATACCCTGCGGCGCGAGTTCTCCACCCTTCACAATCTTTTCGAGCTGGCAAAGCACGAGTGGGGCATTCCATTAACGACAAATCCCCTGAGCGCCATCAGACTGGGAGGACCAAAGCTGCATCGACAACGGCGACTGAATGGTACAGAGGAGGCTGATTTGTTGAGAGCGGCGTTCAAAGCCCGAAACCGGCTCGTTCGACCAGCTATCGCCCTAGCCATAGAAACCGGCTTACGCCGAAGTGAGATGCTCGCCCTTCGCTGGACCGACGTTCGACTGGCGGACCGTTGCTTGACGGTGGTCGACTCCAAGAATGGGAGTGCCAGGGCAATTCCTCTCACTCGTTTTGCCATGCAGGTGCTTGCGAGCCTGCCACGCACAAGCCCCATGGTATTCCCAATGTCCCCCAACGCCCTCAGGTTGGCTTGGGAACGCATACGCCGTCGAGCCGGCTGTCCTGACCTCCACTTCCACGACCTCCGTCACGAGGCCATCAGCCGCTTCTTTGAGATGGGCTTGACCACGCCTGAGGTGGCCTCGATCAGCGGTCATCGAGACATCAGGATGCTGATGAGATACGCGCATCCGATGAGGCAAAGGATCATCGAGCAGATGGACAAGGGAGATCGAGGCGACCGGGGTAAGAAATGAGCCTTCTTTTGCCGGCCGAAGACTCGCCAAGCTGAACTTCGACTCCAAAAAGCCCGCTAAAGCCTCAAAGGAGTTGTTGTTCCGACCTGAGAGGGCTGTGAGCGGCGCTGGAAACACTGAGGTGCGGAGGAGCGGAGGGCATCCCGCCATCATTCCGGCAGGCCGGCCGGTCGAAGATCTTCACACCTCGCGGGTCGCTTCGTTCTGCTCATTTGCTATAGGTTAAGACAACAACCATCTAAGGCTAAGAGGAGCGCTTCAGAATGCATATCCCTGCACTTGTCACCGGTTCTAAGAAGCTCTGGAGCGTTCAGGATAGCAGTGATCTGCAGCGGGGCATCCATTCATGAGCCAGGGACCATGGGGACAGGGGCCTTCAGGTCCGGCCGGTCGAGGGCCGCGGGGCAACCAGCCGCCTGACCTCGAGGAGCTGATCCGCAAAAGCCAGGATCAGTTAAATCGGATTCTTCTAGGGGGTGGTAGCAGCGGCCGCGGTTTCAGTCGGAACCTATGGATAACAATCGCCCTGATCATTGGGTTGGCATGGGCTTATATGAGCACCAACATTGTCGACCCCGATGAAAACGGGCTGGTACTCCGGCTAGGTGCCTACAATCGAACGGCAGGGCCTGGCCTTCATTTTGTGCTCTGGCCAGTCGAACACATGGAGATACTGCCCGTCGAAGCGGAAAATCAGATCAATTTGGGCGGCGGCAAGGACGAGGCCCTGACGCTCGCCGGTGATCAGAACCTTGTGGACATCCGCTTCAGTGTGCTCTGGAAGATCAAGGACGCCCGCGATTTTCTCTTCAATGTTTCTGATCAGGAGGCGCTCGTTACCCGGATTGCGGAGAGCGCTATGCGAGAGATCGTCGGGCGCACTCCGTCAGAAGAGATACGAACTCGCGGCCGACAAGTCGCGCAAGACCAGGTACGAGAGCTGATCCAAAGGACGCTTGACGACTACAAGTCGGGCATCATCATCACCGGTGTGCAGCTCGAAAAAGCTGATCCCCCAACGCCGGTTTTAAGTTCATTCGAGGAAGTTCAGCGGGCCGAGCAGAACCAGAACAAGCTCATCCGCGAAGCAGAGCAATATCGCAATCAAATTCGCGGCCAAGCCCGAGGCGATGCCTCGAAGGTTGTCGCGGACGCAAAGGCCTACAAGTCACGGGTGGTGGCCGAGGCGCAAGGCGAGGCCCAGCGGTTCCTTTCCGTCCTCTCCGAGTATGAAAAAGCAAAGGACGTGACGCGGCAGCGGCTGTTTCTCGAGACACTCGAGGACGTTCTGCAGAAGTCGAACAAGGTGATCATCGAGCCTGGAAAACAAGGCCAGGGGGTTGTCCCCTATCTACCACTCCCAGAAATCCAGAAAAGGAGTAACGCTGCGTCTACCGCCAAAGCGGGGCAGTGATAGCGGTACGGTGATGTTGTTGAGCGTGTAAGCATCAAAGCCGTTCTTCACGATGAGGCCTTCTACCCGATTGGAGCCTCCTATCAATCCGGTAAGACACTCTCGCCGCAATCCAGAGCCCGTTTTCACAAAGTCGCTAAAGCCCTCAAGCAGTTATTGTTCGGACCTGGGACGGCTGTGAGATGGGCTGGAAACACTTGGGAGTGAGGAAGGGAGTTTCCCAACACAAAAAGAACCTCTGCAGCCCTTGGTGGAACCCGCACGGGTGCCTATATCACTTGTGCAGACTGTACGAAGTGACGGCCGAAGGAGGTTTGAAGTGACTTACCTAGCGGCTTGCACAGCGTGCGCCTGAGCCCGCATCAGGGGCTCATTATCGGTACTCCGGATGCGCTGCTCTAGAGCGCACAACGGAGAAACGGCAATGACGACATTATCGGTATGGCTTAAGGGCGCCATCGCAGCTGCCGCTTTGGTGGTTGCCACGTTTGCCTTGACGCCTCCTGCGACCGCTGGTCACTGCGGCCGCCATGAGGAACTTACCCGCTACCTGGCCGAAAACTATTTCGAGCGACGCCAGGGGGCGGGTTTGACCCGCGACGGCACGCTGTTCGAGATCTTCATTTCGGAGAAGGGAACCTGGACGGTGCTGATCTCGCTGCCGACAGGCGTGTCCTGCATGGTGCTGGACGGCACCGACTGGCAGGGCAAGAGCCTGGCAGTAGGCCCCCAAACGTGAACTCTTGGTGATGACGCCTCATGCACGCTCGGCCGAATAGAACCCGAGAACGCTGAGTATTCCGAATGCA
>DATAOT010000070.1:0-3522 GCA_036265615.1 Aestuariivirgaceae bacterium | reverse complement strand
AGCCGGTCTCGAACAGCACCTCGCCGGTGGTCCGGCCCTGCTGCTTAAGGCGGTCGATGATCTTGCGCGCCTCCTCGAAGGGCCAGGCCTTCGAGGCAAGCGCCGCCTCGCGCAGCGCGCTGTCGGAATGCGAGTTCATGGTGCCCTTAATGTCATGAATGCCCCTTGACCTCCAGAGGCGATGTTGAGGGGCAGGCTTCTGTGCTTGCGTTCCGCAAGCAAATGCATATAACATATGCATGCCAACGATCGTGAACTTCGGCAACGGCGCCCTCAAATTCAAGGTTCACGCCAGGGACCACGATCCGCCCCATGTCCATGCCGAGGGGGGTGGGGCCACGGTCAGGATCGATCTGTCCACACTTGAGCCGCTGGACGATCGCACGGATTTCAGCAGGGTAGCGGTTCGGCGGATTATCGAATTGGTAAAGGAGTATCGAGACGAGCTGATGGAGGCCTGGAATGAACTCCACGGATAAGCTGGACAGGATGGAATTCGGCACAGTCGAAATCCCCGAGGACGCGATTGGTGGAAAGTCGGCCAAGGTTCGAATCACCATGATGGTCGACGCCGATGTCCTGGAAGGCTTCAAGTTGCGGGCGGCTGAGGAGCACACGAAATATCAGACCCTTATGAATCGGACGCTCCGTGAGGGCCTCAAGAGCCCGTCGGGGGCAACGCTCGAGTCGCGCCTTGCAGCTCTCGAGCAGATCGTGCGCCGCCGCACGCTGGGCGGGCAGCCCAAGAAGCCGTCCGGCGGGCTGAGGAAGCGGGAAGGAAGAAAGATCAGGTCAACGAGCTGATCACCGTCTTCCGATGACCCTGCCCGCGCAAGCGCCAGCCACCCTGCCCTATCCGGTTGCCGCGGCCGCCGGAACCGGCATTGCTGTCAGGATCGGCATCGGGCCGCGCCTGACCCATGATGCGGCGAGCGCCCTCGGCATGCTCGCTGCGACGCCCCATGTCGTGTGCCATGCCGCCTACCTGATCGAGCGCCTCGGCTATGCCGCCTCCGCCTCCAGGGCCGCTGTCCGCGCCGCCCGCGACCAGCGCCATCTCGACATCGCCGAGCTCTTCGCCTTCGTGGCGCCGGCCCTGCCCGCCGTGCCGCTGCCCGATGGATTGGCCCGGGCTCTCGCCGTCACGCCGGGGTCCGACGATTGCCTGACCATTGCTGCCGTCGCCGAGGAGCTGCTCACCCGCCTGGCCGATCCCCGTTTCGCACGGCGCCGCGAGACCGCCGAGCTCTCGCAGTTCCTGGGCCGCGCCCGCTGGCCATGGGCCGAGCCCGTGCTCGCCGCCCTCAGGCTGGGCGATCCCGATCTGAAGCTGCCGCCCTTTGCAACCGGCCTCAATGTCTGGGACCGCTTGCCGGAATGGGAGGAGGAAGGACCGCGGCCACCATCGCGCCACGCCGCCGTCTCAGCCGATGAAGCACGCACCTTCTTGGCCGACCTGCTTGGTCCTGATGCCGAGGCCCGCCCGCAGCAGATGGACTATTGCGCCGAGGCGGCAGGCGCCTTCCGGCCCCGGTCCGAGCCCATGAGCAACATGATTCTCCTGGTCGAAGCCGGCACCGGCCTCGGCAAGACGCTGGGCTATCTCGCCCCTGCCGCCCTGTGGGCCCGCCGCAATGCCGGCACTGTCTGGGTCTCGACCTACACCAAGAACCTGCAGCGCCAGCTCGAGCAGGAATCGGCACGGATCGTGCCCGAGCCGGAGGAGCGCCGCCGCCGCATCGTCATCCGCAAGGGCCGGGAGAACTATGCCTGCCTGCTCAACATGCAGGAGGCGTTCGGGCGCATGACCCATTCGCCGAAGAGCGCCCTTCTCGCCGGCCTCATCGCCCGATGGGCCATGGCGAGCCGCGACGGCGACATGGTGGGCGGCGATTTCCCCGCCTGGATCATGGGCCTGACGAGCGATGTCGTGGGCGACCCGGCGACCGCTTCGCCAGCCCGCCTCGGCCTCACCGACCGGCGCGGCGAGTGCATCTATGCCGCCTGCCCGCATTATCGCAAATGCTTCATCGAAAAGGCGGTCCGCGCCGGCCGCAAGGCCGACATCGTCATTGCCAATCATGCCCTGGTGCTGCGCCAGGCCGCCATCGACCTGGCGCTCGGCCCTGCCGAGACGACCGAAGAGCAGGAACAGGCGGGCGCCATGCGGCGGCTCGTCTTCGACGAGGGGCATCATCTCTTCGATGCCGCCGACAGCGCCTTTTCGGGGCACCTGACCGGCGCCGAGACCGCCGAGCTCAGGCGCTGGATACGCGGGCCCGAGGCGCAGGGGCGGCGCGGCCGCGGCCTTGCCGATCGGCTGGGCGAGCTTGCCTCGGACGACCGCGCATCGGAGGAGCTGCTCGGCCTCGTGCTCGCGGCCGCGCTGAGCTTGCCTGGACCCGGCTGGATGCGCCGCGTTCAGGCCGGCATGCCGGACGGCGCCGCCGAGACCTTTCTCTGGCTGGTGCGCCAGCAGGTCGAGGCGCGCAACAGCCCGTCGGCGGCGCCGATGGTCGAGACCGACTGCCGGCCGCTTGCCGAGGGGCTGGCCGATGCCGCCGGCCGGCTCGCCGCCGCCCTCATCGACCTCAAGCGGCCGATGTCGCTCCTGGCCCAGCGCCTCGGCAAGCGGCTCGATGAAGAGGCGAGCGAGCTCACATCCGCCGAGCGGGCGCGCATCGAGGCCATGGCCCGTTCGCTCCGGCGCCGCTCCGAGCTGATGACCGCGGGATGGGTCGCCATGCTGGCGCGCCTGCTTGAAGAGCCCGACCCGCGCTTCGTCGAGTGGTTCGCCATCGACCAGGCCGAGGGCCGCGAGATCGATTTCGGTTTCCATTCCCACTGGGTCGACCCGACCGAGCCGCTCGCCGCCGCCGTGCTGCGGCCGCCTGACGGCATCATCATCACCTCGGCGACCTTGCGCGACCGTCCGCCGGAAGCGCCGGAGGATTGGCGCAATGCCGAGCTGCGCACCGGCGCCGCCCATCTGCCCTATGCGGCGCGGCGGGCGAGCTTCCCTTCGCCATTCGACTATCGCGCCAACAGCTGCATCATCGTCGTCAACGATGTGGCGCGCGACGACATGGACCAGCTCGCCGCCGCTTATCGCGAGCTGTTCCTCGCTTCGGGCGGCGGCGGGCTCGGCCTGTTCACCGCCATCGCGCGGCTGCGCGCGGTGCACCGCCGCCTCGTCGTGCCCCTGGCGCGCGCCGGCCTGCCGCTCTACGCCCAGCATGTCGACCCGATCGACACCGGTACCCTGGTCGACATGTTTCGTGCCGAGCGCCAGTCCTGCCTGCTCGGCACCGACGCGGTCCGCGACGGGGTCGATGTCCCGGGCGATTCCTTGCGCTTGATCGTTCTCGACCGCGTGCCCTGGAGCCAGCCCACCATCCTCGAGCGGGCCCGCCGCCAGCAGTTCGGCGGCGGTCTGTGGCAGGACATGGGAGTCCGCCTCAGGCTGAGGCAGGCCTTCGGACGGCTGATCCGGCGCGGCGACGACCGCGGCGTGTTCGTGGT
>DATAOT010000069.1:0-8481 GCA_036265615.1 Aestuariivirgaceae bacterium | reverse complement strand
AAAGAGACAGTGATGCTGTCCTAATACTGCCAGAAGAGAAGGCAGTAGGCAATAGGCAAAAGGCAATAGGCAGTAGGCAATAGGCAAATAGGCAGCGAGCCGCGCCCTTCCCTGCTGCTTGTGCTTACTGCGTTGCTGCCTAATGCCTACTGCCTAATGCCTAATGCCTACTGCCTACTGCCTATTGCCTATTGCCTACTGCCTATTGCCTACTGCCTATTGCCTACTGCTATTGCCTATTGCCTACTTCCCAGATGCAGAAGAAGACCGGCATCGAGGCCCTGCGGTTGGTCGGGTTCCTGGCGGAGGTCAGCGATCCGGCGCTGAAGGCGCTCGCCGCCGCGTGCCGCTTCGCCGAGTACGGGGCCGGGCAGCTCATCATCGGCCATCTCGATACGTCCTGCGACGTGTTGTTCCTGCTCGAGGGCGAGGCGCGGGTGAGCGTCTATTCGGCGCAGGGCAAGCAGGTGAGCTTCCGCGACATCCGGCCGGGCGGCATTTTCGGCGAGATGGCAGCGATTGACGGCGAGCCGCGCTCGGCCTCGATCGAGGCGATCAGCGACTGCACGGTCGCGGTGCTGCCGCAGGCGGCGTTCATCGCGGCGCTCGCCAGCTGTCCGCCGCTGATGCTTTCGGTGCTGCGGCATCTGACCGGCCAGGTCAGGGTGCTGACCGCCCGGGTGTTCGAGTTCTCCACGCTGGCGGTCAGGAGCCGGGTTCACAGCGAGCTCATCCGGCTCGCCGAACGGACGGCACCGTCGCGCAACGACGTGGTGCTGGCGCCGGCGCCGACGCATCAGGACATCGCCACCCGCATCAGCACCCATCGCGAGGCGGTGACGCGGGAAATGACGCATCTGGAACGGCTGGGAATCGTCCAGCGCCAGGGCCGCAAGCTCAGGATCCGGGATGTCGCGCTGCTCAGGTCGTTGTTGTCTGATAGTGAGTAGTGAATAGTGAGTATTGGGCCATTGCTCGTCCCTCACTACTCGCTAAATCCGGAACCGGATCCCCGCGCTGACCCGGTTCTCGACATAGGAGCTCGCCTCGTCGGCGCTGTCGAAGAGGGTCAATTCATAGCCGGCGACGAGTGCCGCGCAGCGGTTGAGCGCCCAGGTGAGGCCGAGGCTTGCCGACCAGGTCAGATCGCCGCCATCCTTGCCGCCCGACCAGTCAAGGCCCGCGAGAGCGGTCGCGGCGACGTCATATTTGAAGAGCTGGGTGAGGCCCAGGCTCAAAGCCTCGGTCGGCGTGGCGCTTTCGCCCTCGTTGGAGGTTTCGCCCAAGCCGGAGCTTGCGGTGAGCGCGACGGTGGTGGTCGCGGAGGGCCGCCAGATCAGGTTGCCCTCAAGGCCGATGATGCTCGCCGGATCGAGTGCCTGGTCATCGTAGACGCGCAGCTCGTAGCGCAGCGCGAGGTCACCGCTCCACAAAGGCTGGTCATCGATGGCAGCGCCGAGATAGACGGCTCCGCCTTGCGAGTCGCGCCGCTCGCCATCCTGGTCGACCGCGTGCTCGTGATAGCGCGGTGCATATTCGAGCTCGACATAGGGTTTGAACCCGGGTTTGAGGCCGTAGCCGGTTTTGACCGAGGCTCGAGGCTCGATGTAGTTGCGATCGCCGTTGTTCTCGGTGCCGCCATCGGCCAGCGCGACATCGGAATAGACAAAGGCCAATGCCGCGGCCCTGGCCTCGAGAGCGATGCGGCCGACGTCATGGGTAAGGGCGGCGGTGCCGCCGAAGACCTGGTCCCGGCGCAGGCCGACTGCCGATTGCGGCACCTCGTCCGAGCCGGCGGTCGCCTCGCTCAGGTCGTAGTCGGCCTGGAGCTAGAGGGCGGTGCCGCGCTCGAGATCGAGCCGAAGGCTCGCCGCGGCATCGGCGGCGGTCGGGTCGTAGGTGCTTTCATTGGCATAGAAAGTGCGGTCGGCCGAGCCCGAGAAACGGAAGGCATGGCGGATCCAATCGGACTCGATGGTGAGGCTCGGAGCGAGCTCGAGGCCGATGTCGGCGATGCGGTCGGAATGGGAATTTCGGACATTGTCGGTCGCCACGCCTTCGACGGCAAGGGAAGGGAAATAGAGGATCGGCCCGTTCCTGACGCCCAGCGCCGGAGCGGCCTCGAGGTCGCGCTCGAGACGGCGGCGCAGCGTGTCGGCGCTTTCGACGCTCTGCTGCTCGCCGGCAAGGTCGGCGGCCCAAGGGAGCGTGTCATCATAGGGCTGGTCGATGACGGCGGGACGCAGTCCAGCGAGGGGGGCGATGGGCGCGGGGGAGCCTGCGGCGGCAATGGCCGGCAGTGCCCCTCCCGGCACCAGGAGCGCCGCGACGGCAAGGGCGCGGCGCCGAGAACGCGCATCTGCGGCTCCAATCGCCACGGCACTGCCCCCCGGCTTTATGGCTCGATTCGGGATGACCGTAGGGGGCTATGGTTAACGAGCTGTCAATTGCCGGTCCCGGGAACGGCGCGCAGCCGCAGGCCGTCGACGGCGACGATCCTGACCCAAGCACCTTGGGGCAGGTCGGGACCGGTCACCTCCCAGAGGGTGTCGTCGATCTTGACCTTGCCGCGGCCATTGATGATGGCCTCGTCCAGCACGTACGACCTGCCAACGGCGTCATAGATTCTCTGGTTGAGGTTGGGACGGTCGCTGTCGATCGCCTGGCGACGCTTCAGCCAGGGGCGACCGGCAATCACGAGGACGGCCGAGAGCACGGCAAAGATCGCAATCTCGACCTGCCAGTCGAGCGGCGGTGCGAGGAAATCGACAAGGCCCATGACGGCCGCAGCAATGCCCAGCCACACGAAGAAGACGCCGGCGAGCAAAAGCTCGAGGATGAGCAGCAGGCCGGCGATGATCCACCACACCCATATGCCGAGCGTGGGAAAAATCTCCGCCATCGGCTCTTAGCGCCTCATGCTCTAGCTGCGATCGCCGGTATTGGGGACGGTTCCGGTCGGCAAGGGGCGGCGGCGCCGCTCGCGCTGATCGACGGAGCTGCCATTCTGGCCGTTGAAGGCCTCGCGGGCGATCTCGGCGATGCCGGCAATCGAGCCCATCATCGAGGTGGCGTCGAGCGGCAGCATCAGCACCTTCTGATTGGGGGCACCGGCAATCGATTCGAGCGCCTTCATGTAATTGTTGGCAACGAAATAGTTGATGGCCTGGACGTTGCCGCCGGCAATGGCTTCGGAGACCAGCTGGGTCGCCTTGGCCTCGGCCTCGGCGCCGCGCTCGCGTGCCTCGGCGTCGCGAAAGGCCGCCTCCCGCCGCCCCTCGGCGGCAAGAACCACGGCCTGCTTCTCGCCTTCCGCCTTGAGGATCGCCGATTGGCGGTCGCCCTCGGCGACCAGGATGGCGGCCCGCTTGTCGCGCTCGGCCTTCATCTGGCGGGCCATGGATTCGACGAGGTCGCGGGGCGGGTTGATGTCCTTGATCTCGATGCGGGTCATCTTGACGCCCCATGGCATGGTGGCCTGATCGACGACGCGGAGCAGCCGGTGGTTGATCTCGTCGCGCTGCGACAGGAGATGGTCGAGCTCCATCGAGCCCATGACGGTGCGGATGTTGGTCATGGTCAGATTGCGCACGGCATTCTCGAGCTCGTTGACCTCGTAGGTTGCCTTGGCCGCATCGAGCACCTGGAAGAAGGCGATGCCATCGACCTCCACCATGGCGTTGTCACGGGTGATGACCTCCTGGCTCGGCACCTCGAGAACGCGCTCCATCATGTTCATCTTCGACCCGATCCGGTCGATGAAGGGCAGGATGAGACCGAGCCCCGGCGTCAGGGTGCGGATATAGCGGCCGAAGCGCTCCACGGTATAGTTGTAGCCCTGCGGCACGATCCTGATACCCTGGAAGATGGTGATCACCACCAGCGCAAGGAGCACCAGGACAAAGACGCTCAATCCCTGAAACATCGGCCGATTCCCTCGCGCGCAACCCGCGTTCCACGGAAGAATATCCGAAATTCGATAAGTTTTCCTTCTCAAGCTTTGGGTTGATCTTTGACAGCTTTTATGCCCAGCCCGCGAGTTCCTGCCTGATCAGCGTCGCCAGCAAGTCGATCGATTCAGGGCTGTCATTGAGGCACGGCACCACCGAGAAGTTCTTCCCGCCAGACGCATGGAAAAGCTCGCCGACGCCGATCGCGATCTCCTCGAGGGTCTCGACGCAATCGGAGGCAAAACCGGGGGTGATGACCACCAGACTGCGGCTGCCGGTCCTGGCAAGCTCGGCAACCGTTTCCGCGGTATAGGGCTTGAGCCACTCGGCGCGGCCAAAACGCGATTGAAAGGTGGTGAGGAGGCTTTCGGGGCCGAGCCCCAGTGCCTCGCCAAGCAGCCGGGTGGTCTTCTGGCAGTGGCAGTGATAGGGGTCGCCCTTCTGCAGATAGGTCTCGGGGAGCCCGTGGAACGAGGCGAGGATCTTGTCAGGCTTCCAGGGGAGGGAGGCGAGATGGCGGTCGAGCGAGGCGGCCAGCGCGGCAATATAGGCGGGATGGTCGTAATAGGGCGGTACGCCGCGAATGGTCGGCTGCCAGCGCATGAGGCTCAGCGCGGCAAAGCAGCTGTCATAGACAGTGGCGGTGGTGGTGGCGGAATATTGCGGATAGAGCGGGAAAATCAGAATGCGATCGCAGCCCTTTCGGACCAGTGCCTCGATCCTTTCCCGGATCGGCGGCAGGCCATAGCGCATGGCCCAGTCGACATTGATCCGGGGAGCCCCGCGGAACGCTGCGGCAAGGCCCTCGGCCTGGGCACGGGTGAAGGTCTTGAGCGGCGACTCATCGGCCTCGGCATTCCAGATCCGGGCATAGGCATGGCCGCTTTTCCAGGGCCGGAAGGTCAGGATGGCGCCGTTCAGGATGACCCACCACAGGGCGCGGTTGGTCTCGATCACGCGCGGATCCGATAGGAATTCCTTCAGATAACGACGAACCGACCAATAGCCGGTCGCTTCCGGGGTGCCGAGATTGACGATCAGGACGCCGATCCGGCCATGGTCGACGACCGGATGGCCGGCAGGCAGCCGACTTGCGGAAACGACGGTGTCATCCATCAAAAGCTCCTCCTGGAGCATGTGCCATTGAACCGGTGATACGCAACAGGTGTTAACCGGGAAAGAAGGATTGCACCCTATGCTCGCGCGACCCCGGAACGCTGTCATTCGTCTCATTCCGCGGGCCCCCTTTCGCTCGAGGACAGCCTTGGCGGATCAAAGAGAGAGCGCCAGACTTGCAACCTCTCCAGGCCTTGCCGATGTCGCAGCGTTTGGCGGACTGGCCTGGCTTGTTCTGTCTGTCGCCGCCTTTCGAGCCCTGCCGACAGCCATGATGGCGGCACTGATTGCCGGCTATGGCGGGCTTCTCCTGGGGTTTCTCGGGCTGCGCTACAAGGCGGCCGAGCAGACGAACGGGGCGCCCACGGCCAAGCCGCAGCACGCGGCGGACCCCATTGCGGCAGTCGTCAACGAATTCGCGGCCAACAGTTCCGACTGGTTGTTCGAGACCGACCAGGAGCTGCGCATCGTCCATGCCTCCGAGCAGCTGAGCCATTTTGCCGGCGGGCGCAATCCTGCCGGCGAGCCGTTCGACAAGGCGAGCGGCGCGGTCGAGACATCGCGCAGCCGACGGCAGCTGATGATGCAAATGGCGGAGCGCCTGCCGATCGATCGAATCGAGGTGCCGGCGCGCCATGGCGGGGTGCTGCGATATTGGCAGATCACCGGCCGCCCGGTGTTCGACAAGGCCGGGCGGTTCACCGGCTATCGCGGCATCGGGCGCGATGTCACAGCCCATCACAGAACGGCTCGGCATCTTCTGCGCACCAGGGAGGAGGCGGAACGGGCGAGCTCTGCAAAATCGCTTTTCCTGGCAATGATGAGCCACGAGCTCAGGACACCCCTCAATGCCATCATCGGCTTTTCCGAAATCATGGCCGAGGAACGCGAGGGGCCGCTCGGCAACCCCGCCTATCGCCGTTACGCCCGCGACATCCTCGACTCGAGCTGCCATCTCGCCGCGCTGATCGGCGATGTGATCGAATTCGCACGGGTCGAGCGGGCCGGCCTCAAGCTCTTCGAGCAGCCAGTCGATGCGGCCGAGCTCCTGGAAGTGTGCGTCAAGATGTGCCGTCAGGAGGCACGCTACAAAAATATCGTCATCGGCGAGGTCGTCGAGGTGAGCGGCGTCGAGGTGGTCGGCGACCTGACGCGGCTCAAGCAGATCCTGGTCAATCTCTTGAGCAACGCGGTCAAGTTCACCCCGCCCGAGGGACATGTGGAGGCGCGGCTGAGCCGCAGCGGCGAGGGCGATCTGGAATTCCGCATCGCCGACAGCGGGATCGGCATCGAGCGGCGCCAGCTGAAACGCATCTTCGAACCCTTCGTCCAGGGCGATGCCGGGATCGCGCGCCGGTTCGGCGGCATCGGCCTCGGCCTGCCCATCGCGCGCAAGCTGGCCCGGCTCCATGGCGGCGATGTCACGATCGAATCGAAGCCAGGGGTCGGGACGACGGTGCGATTCACGGTGCCGGCGTCGAGGGTGAAGCCAATAGCGAGGAGTGAATAGGGTCCGGACAATAGTTGGGCCGAGCGCTGTCCAAACGCTGTTCGCTATTCGCTCACTCCGCCGCTATGCGCGTCGATGCCTCGCCCGTGCCATCGCGCCAGCGGGCGAGGAGTGCCGCCTGGCGGTCCTGCGCCTCTTCGAGATGGCGGGACTTGACGTGACCATAGCCGCGGATGTGCTCGGGGATGGCAGCGATCTCGGCAGCGAGCGGCAGGTTGCGGGCGTTCAACCCGGCGAGAAGCTCTTCGATCTCCTTGCGGTAGGCGCCGATCAGAGCCCGCTCGGTCTTGCGTTCCTCGGTGTAGCCGAAAATGTCGAGCGGGGTGCCGCGGAGCTTGCGCAAGGCGGCTAGAAGCTTGAAGGCGGTCATCATCCAGGGGCCGAACGCGCGCTTGCGCAGATGACCGGTGGCCGGATCACGCTTGGCCAGAAGCGGCGGCGCGAGGTGGAAATTGAGGGTGTAAGGACCCTTGAACTTGCGGGCGAGCTCGGCAGCGAAATGGCCGTCGGTGTAGAGGCGCGCCACCTCATATTCGTCCTTGTAGGCCATCAGCTTGAAGAGATAGCGGGCCACGGCCATGCTCAGGATCTGCGAGGCGGGATCGACTGCCGTCTCGGCGGCGACGACCTTGTCGAGGAAGGCCTTGTAGGCCCGTGCATAGCGGCCGCTCTGATAGGCCTTGAGGAAGACGACGCGGCGGTCGACCATCTCGGCCAGGGTCTCGGGCCGGGTCTCGGGCTTGGGCCCTGCGGCGGCGGCGATGACCGCCTCGACGGCAGCGCGATCATGGGCCGCGCGCCTCCCCCACAGGAATGCCTGGAGGTTCATCTTGACTGATACGCCGTTGAGCTCGATCGCCTTCTCGATCGACTCGGCGCTCAGGGGCACGAGCCCCTTCTGCCAGGCAAAGCCGAGGGTGAACAGGTTGGCGGCGATGGAATCGCCGAGGAGCGCGGCCGCAATCTCGGTGGCATCGACGAATTCGGTGGCGCCGGCGCGGCTGCGCGCCTCGATCTGCAGCTGCATCGCGTCGGCCGGGATCTTGAAGTCGGGATTGCCGGTGAACTGCGCCGGCATGGTTTGATGAGCGTTGACGATGGCCGCCGTGCGGGCGCGGCCGGCGGTGGCGAGCACGCGCTCGGAGGCGGTGGTGACGAGATCGCAGCCGAGGATGAGGTCGGCGCCGCCGGCGGCGATGCGGATGGTGGCGATGTCCTCGGGGCGGCGGGCCAGCTTGAGATGGGTGACGACGGCGCCGTTCTTCTGCGACAGCCCGGCCATGTCGATGATGCCCGAGCCCTTGCCCTCGAGATGGGCCGCCATGCCGAGGATGTGACCGACGGTGACGACGCCGGTGCCGCCGATGCCGGTCACCAGAATCGACCAGGGGCGCTCGAGAGAGGGCAGATCGGGCTCGGGCAGCACCGGGAACAGGCCGGTTTCGCCGGGAAGCTTCGCCGTCTGCAGTCCCTTGACCAGCTCGCCGCCCTCGACGGTCACGAAGCTCGGGCAGAAGCCTTTGAGGCAGGAATAGTCCTTGTTGCACACCGACTGGTCGATCTGACGCTTGCGACCGAACGGGGTCTCGACGGGCTGGATGGCGACGCAGTTGGACTTGACGCCGCAATCGCCGCAGCCTTCGCAGACCAGCTCGTTGATGAAGACGCGGCGGTTGGGATCGGGATATTCGCCGCGCTTGCGCCGGCGCCGCTTCTCGGCGGCGCAGGTCTGGTCATAAATCAGGACGGAGACGCCGGAAACGTCCATCAGCTCCTTCTGGAGAGCCTGGATGTCGTCGCGGTGGTGGAAGGTCACGTCGGGCGGGAAGCCGGCATCGGGTGGATATTTGTCGGGCTCATCGGAAACGACGGCAATGCGGCTCACCCCCTCGGCCCTGACCTGCT
>DATAOT010000068.1:0-23226 GCA_036265615.1 Aestuariivirgaceae bacterium | reverse complement strand
GCCCAGGCCAAGCTCATTCAGGGTGGCATAGCCTCAACGAACGGCCGAAGCATCCGCAACGAGGATCGCCGCCGGACCGTTGGGCGACTTCTCCTGAGCATAGGCGGCCGCAATCACGCAAAACGCAAACGCCGAAGCGATAAGGTACATCGCGATCAGCTCGAAAAAAAACCGGGCATAACTGCCGGACTCGGGTATTTGGCGAATATGCATAACAGGGTTCTCACTCACCTTGCCCCCAATGTTGATGGTCGGTTGCTGATCGGCCGGCGGGAAATACCGGATCCGAATTATGTCCCAGTCCCTTTTCCAGGGATCTTGCTGCCTCAAGGGGCGCTAACGCGTGAAATCCGGTTCGGTTCCCGGCGCTGGATCCACCGCTGCTGGTCATGACGCTCCTGGATCTTGGAAGGCGCAGGCGAGGACAGCGAGATTGGTGGAGCTCGATTTGTGCATAGGTAAATATATCAAGGTTTAATTATTGAATTAGGATATGGCGTAACGTGTTTATGAGAAGACTACCTGAAGCAGAACCGGAGTATTCTGAATGTTTCTTCGTTCGCTTCGAGCTTCTGCGTCTATGGCGGCTACTACGGCTCGAAATACAACGCCGACACCGAGGTCGGGCTGCATGATCGAGAGCGATCCGCTGGCCGCGGTTCATGACCGACTGGGCAACCCTCAATACGACCACCTGCACCAGCGCAAAGGTCAGCATCAACACGTCTTCATCCACCGTGACCACGCTCGTGCCGGGGGTCTATTGCGGGGGTGTCGAGGTCAAGAAGGGAATTGTCGAGCTCAAGCCCGGCCAGTACGTGATCCGCGATGGAGAGTTCTACGTTCAGGCTCAGGGCACGGTGAGGGGGACGGGCGTGACCTTGCTCATGGCCGGGAACAGCAGCACGCGCATCGTGACCCAGGCCGGCGCTTCCCTGATCGTCTCCGCCCCGACCGCCGGCGTCATGAAGGGCATCGTCATCGCCGCTCATCCAGACCTCGTGCCCAACAAGGAAAATCTGATCATCGGCGGAGGATCGATGGTCCTGGACGGCATCATCTATTTGCCCAAGCAGCCACTCAAGGTTACCGGGAATGGCGACATCGGATTGGATGCAAAGCAGTTTGCAATCATTGCCGATACGATCGACATCGAAGGCAACGGTCAGTTGAACATTCGTATCAGCAATGATTACAAAGACGCCGGCCTGCCACCCCTCCCCGAGGCCCATGAAGGCATAAGACTGGTGAACTAGCGCGGAACCTCAGGCTCGCCCGCAAGGACCACTCAAAGCAAGTTGAAGAGCAGGCCGACACCGGCAAGCGCAATCGCTGCGCCAGCGGCTTGGGCCGCGCCCGTGGCGGTGCGCTCGCCGGCGAAGCTCGTAGACAGGCCGAAGCCGATGCCGATCGCGTGCAGCAAGGCGGTCGCGAGAACAAAGCCGAGGGCGTAGCTCAACCCGGATGCATCGTAAGGCATTTCGGCGCCATGGGCGTGCCCATGGAAGATCGCGAAGAAACCGACGAGCCCCATCGCCGCGATCATGGGCAGCCCGATCCGGAACGCCACGGCGGCACCAAGCGCCACGACCGACAGACCGATGCCAAGCTCGACGAAGGGCAGTGCGATGCCGCCGATCCCGATGACGCTGCCGGCAGCCATCACCGCCAGGAACGCCGCCGGGACGAAATACAAGGCTCTGCCACCCAGAGACGCGGCGTAGAGGCCGACCGCCACCATCGCCAGGACGTGATCGAGCCCGCTGAACGGATGGGCGAAACCGTGCTCGAATCCGCCCGTCGAGCCGATGCCGGTGTGGGCCTCGGCGGCGGTGGAAAGAACGATCAGCGCCGGAATGACGAGTGGTAGAGGTCTTGTCATGTGCCGCTCCTTTGCTCTTGCCCGCATCACTCTGATGCGGTCATGACCGACCGATCCTAGCACCTTCACCGGCTCGGGTCCGGTTCGCAAAGCGACGTGCCGTCGCCCAAGCGCGCTCTTGTCGGCGGCGGCGGCTCCGGTTCAATCGGGCGAATTATGGTCCGGGAACAGCGGCGGGCCGGAGGGCGGCGGCGCATCAGGGTCGGTCGTGTGATCCGGCGGCGGGACATCCGGATCCGGCTCGGGACGCTTCGGCGGAATCTTGGGCTGCAGGTCAGGATTGGTCGGGAGAGGCTGACGAGCCACGGAACGCCTCACGGAAGCACATTCGTTGCACGCCAACCGGGAACCAAAGTCTTTCGTTCCGATCTCGGCAATGACTTGCCAAATGGCATCGATTATGCTATATCGTGCCATATGGCTGAACTCAAACCGATCGGCGCCAATCAGGAAGCGTTCATACCGGGTCCGATTTCGGATGCCGAAGCCGATGCGATGTTCCGGGCGGCCATTGCCCTCTTCGGACGCTGGAAGCTCACGGACGACCAGGCGGCGATTCTGCTCGATTTGCCGTTGCGGACCTACAGGCGGTGGAAGGCGGAACGCAGGGGCCGGTTCGATCGCGACGGCAGGGCGCGGCTCTCCAATCTCTTGGGCATCCACAAGGCGCTCAGGATCATCTTTCGCGAGGCGGAGCGGGCTTATGCCTGGGTGATGAAGCCGAATGCGGCGTTTGGCGGCCGCGCCGCCCTCGACGTCATGCTCAATGGCGAGCTCACGGATCTCATGCGGGTGCGTCGTTATCTCGATGCCGAGCGGGGAGGCTGGTGATCGACCCCGGTCGCGTTCCCCTGTCGCATGTTCAGTGGCGGGGCGCGGTCAGGATCATCCGCAGCGCCTTCCCGCCGATCGATCTCTTCGAGGACATCGCCGATCCGGCGGACTGGCCGCTGCTGATTTCTGCCGAGCAGAAGACCAATCCCCGGCTCATGGAATCGATCGGCGAACTCGACCGGGTGCCGCCGGGCCGGCGGGTCGGCGGCGCCGGCGCCTCCTTCATCATGGCGCCTTTCGTCCATGTGAGCGCCGAGCGGGCCAGCCGCTTCAGCGACGGATCCTTCGGCGTGCTCTATGCCGGGCGCACCTTCGAGGTGGCGCTGATGGAGACCATGCATCATCACGGCCGCTTCATGGCGTCGACCGAGGAAGCACCAGGATGGACGTCGCAATTCCGGGAGATCGTCCTCGATCTCGACGGCGCGTTGCACGATCTCAGGGGCGGTGAGGAGATTTTCGAGCCGCTGCTCGATCCCGACGACTACCGTCCAAGCCAAGCCTTTGCTCTGGCGCTTCGGCGGGCGCAGTCGGAAGGGATCGTCTATCCGAGCGTGCGCTGCACAGGGGGAGAATGTGCCGGCCTGTTCTATCCCGATCTCGCCTCAAATGCCGTGCAGGGACGCCACCTCGACTATCACTGGAATGGCCGGCGTGTCGACTTCGTTCGCGATCTATCAGCCGGGCAGGTCTTTGGCGTGGTCGACTGAGCCGCCGCTCACGAGGCGGCGCGCTTGCCGGTGCGCCGGAACGTCTCCTCGACGCGGGACGGCTCGGCGTGACGGTGACCGCGACCGAGGAAGGTCTCGCGGATGTCGATGCTGCTCGCGACGCCGACCGCCTCCTTGTGCTGCTTGATCCAGGCATCGGCGGCGGCCCGGCCGCGGTCGCGCAGGAATTCGAGAAAGGCCATGTCGGTGTTGAGCTTGCTCGAAGCATTGAGGTGGTATTCGAGCGCGGGTGCCGGGATCATATGCATGTTGATCCGCTTGTATTTCTTCTCATCGAGTCGGTTCTCGTCGATGAGCCGCCGCACGAATTCGATGGCCCGCATCTCGGCGATGAGGCTGGAATTGAAGCTGATCTCGTTCAATCGGTTGATGATTTCATTGGCCTGCATGGGAATTTCATCACGGGTCAGCGGATTGATCTGCACCAGCAGGATGTCCTTGAGCTCGGTGTAGTAGATCAGCGGCCAAATGCTGGGGTTGCCCATGTAGCCGCCGTCCCAATAGGGCTCGCCATCGACCTCGACCGTCTGGAAATAGAAGGGGATGCAGGCCGAGGCCAGGATCGCATCGACATTGACCTCCTCGCAGTGGAAGACCCGGGGCCGACCGGTGCGCACCGAAGTGGCGGTGATGAAGACCGGGACCGCGCCGCCGGCATTGATCAGCTTCCAGTCGATGAAGTCGGCAAGCAGGGTGCGAAGCGGGTTGAGATTGAAGGGATTATATTGGTAGGGCGAGAAGATCCGCACCATGAGCTCGAACACCTGATAGCTGACGGTGCTGTCGATGTTCCAATTCTTCAGCCAATTGTCGAGCGGCGTTGCCTTGAACGGGCTGTAGAGACAGCCAAGCGCGCTGACGGCGCGCCAGAACTGATCAAGGGCCGCCTTGGCCCCGTCGCGGCCGCCCGAACGGTAGCCATGGGCGAGCACGATGGCATTCATCGCCCCGGCGCTGGTGCCGCTCACGCCGTGGGGAACAATGTCGTCCTCCTCGAGCAAGCGATCGAGCACGCCCCAGCTGTAGGCGCCATGCGAACCGCCGCCCTGCAGTGCAATGTTCAACCGTTTGGCGTCCATCGTCCTTCTCCTGGCAGCTGACCGAGAGCGCGCCCCTGATCGAGGCGGCCGTGGTTATAGCAGATCCGCCGGCCACGGCCTGTAGCGGCCTTCGAGCGCAGATTTTCGGGATCTCGGCGAGGCTCCGAAAGCAGTCAGGCCTCAGCTGGGGAGGCTGAGGCCTGTGTGCAGGGGATGTTGAACGACGGGGTTTATAGGGGAATCGCCGTCCAGGACAGGTATTCTCATGCAAGCGACCGAGGGTTGTCCACAGGAATTCGCCGGTTCCGAGAGTTATCCACAGGCAAATTTTCTGAATCGGGCGAGATGATAGCAAATTGATCACAAAGCGGAGAGCACAGGTGGCGGATCCTCACGACTCATCGCGCTCAGGTTTGCGGTCTGCAGCCGCCGGGCGGTCGCTTTCGCCGTTCTCAACCTGATCGGCCGGCTTGTCATACCCGCGGCGGCTGCTGAGAAAGAGCAGCGACATCAGGCCGACGCCCAGGAGCAAGGTGACGAGGATGCCGGCGATCATGGCGCCCCAGCCGCTCGCGCTCATGGGAGCGTCGATCGCTATCGACATTGTGATCGACCACCACAGCGCTGCCCCGGCAAGCACGGCCGAGCCTACGAGCAGCAGAATGGTCGCGCGGTTCATGTGAGACTGATGTCGTAGGGAAGGCGGGAGAAGGCAATAGGCAATAGGCAGTCGGCAGTAGGAAGGGCGACACTCACTGCCTATTGCCTAATGCCTACCGCCTGTTGCTGACCGGCTGGCGCCGGCGCCGCGCGGATCGCCCCCGGCTTGATCCACCTCGGCACCGGCGCTGCCCCCCGGCAGCTTTGAGATTCGATAGCCTTATCAAATCGCCATGGGACTTTGGCCGACATGGCGCACCAGCGCTATCGGCGTCGCGAACAGGATGTCGGAGATACGAACGCACCATTGCGTTCTCTCCGACTTCTCTTCGATCCGCGAGGGCATTACAGTTGCTGGCCTATGGCGCCCTGGCCCGACATTCTCGACACGCGCGATCCCGATGTCGCGTTCCGGCATGTGGCGGCCTGCTATATCGGCATCGACAATTTCGATGTGGTTGGCAAGGCGCGCGACTTCCGGCTCAACCGGCAGAAGCTGGAGCTCGGCCGGTTCGTGATGGTGCGGGGGAAGCTGCGCACCGGTTACCGCTTGAGGGCGCTGCCGGGAAGCCATGTCGTCGCGATGATCCCGGAAAGCGGCGGGCTCGCCATGAAGGCGGGGCGGAGGCTGGCCGAGAGCGGGATACAGCGCAATGCCATCGTCTCGCCGCGCGACCGGTTCTCGCTCGAATATCATGGCGCGAGCGGCTACACGCTGCTCGTCGGCCATGACCATGTGGTGCGGCGTCTCGAGGAGGTCGGCGAACGTGAGACCGTTGCCGCCATCAATGGCCACGTGCCGATCAGCCTTGATCTCGCATCCCCTGTCGGGGTGCGTTTCCGGGCCACGCTGAATTTCGTGTGGGGCCAGCTCGCAAGTGCCGGAGGGCTCAGGCCGCCGCCGCTCCTCGTGGCGGCGCTTGAAGAGCTTTTGCTCAATGGCTTCATGATCTTGCTGTCGCCGAAAGGGCAGCGGGAAGCCGATCAGGAGGTCAGCAATCCGGGTCGCCGCCTCGTCCTCGAGGCCTGCGAGATCATCCGCGCGCGGATCGACGAGCCGGTGCGGATCGCCGACGTTGCCGGCGCGCTCGGCGTCAGCGCCCGTCACCTCCAGGCCGGCTTCCGGCGCAATCTCGGCAAGAGTCCGCAGGCCTTCCTCACCGAGTGCCGGCTCGACCTGGCTCGGCGCAAGCTTCTGGAGCGGGTGCCCGGCCGCACTGTCACCGCCACGGCATTGGAGTGCGGCTTTTCGAATCTGGGCGAGTTTGCCGGAAAATACCGCGAGCGCTTTGGCGAAAAACCCTCCGAAACGCTGAGGCGGGCGGGCTGACGGGCGAGCTTGGAGGAGGGTGGCGATCGGTTCCGGGTGGATCGCCCCGGCGATGATCCTGACCCGTCACCGACCCGCCCCCGGCTGAAGCAGGTGCCCGGGGCCATCAATCCCCCAGCTGCCCGGAACCTTGCCTCGCATCGCCGCTTCGAGACCTTGGCGATCGTCGCGGCGTGGCGGCATTTTGGGCAGGTTGTCAGACCGGCGCTATCGGAATTGCGAAGCGGGTATCGGGATTCGCAACGCGGGCGGAACTTTCTTGGAGGCTCACCAGGTGCCGGTGTTCGGCATGCTCTTCCACGGCTCGGCCGGCGGCAGCGCACCGTGCCTGTTGAGCAGCTCGATCGAGATGCCGTCGGGCGATTTGACGAACGCCATGCGCCCGTCGCGCGGCGGTCGGTTGATGGTGACGCCCTGCTCCATCAACCTGGCGCAGAAGTCGTAGATGTTGTCGACCTCGAAGGCGAGGTGGCCGAAGTTGCGGCCGCCGCTGTAGCTCTCGGCATCCCAGTTGTAGGTGAGCTCGATCGGCGCATCCGGGGTCTCGGGGGCAACGATGAAGACGAGGGTGTAGCGGCCCTGCTGATTCTCATGGCGACGGACTTCCCTCAAACCCAATTTGGTGCAATAGAAGTCAAGCGAGCGCTCGATGTCGCTGACACGCACCATGGTGTGTAGATACTTCATCCTTGCGACTCCTTATAACTTTCAAGAGAGATGATATGCAGGTGATTCGCCCTCATCAATGGCGGGACAAATGTGATTTCAAGCTTGCACGACCGTGCTGTGAATGACGCATATGTGACGTCGTCAAAGAGTTTTCCTCAGACCTATGAATGGCTTGCTTGAATTCTCGGTTCTCCGCCACGTTGCGCTCATGCAACGAGACGCGTTTTCCACATGCGCAGAGAGGCTCGGGTCTGTACAAGGACAGGGTGATTTATCAAACTCACTTAGGGCGATAGCGGGCTCGGGCACCGAAAAGACTGAACGAGGCTCGGGGACAGGTCAGGTGCGGGTATGTCGAGCAGTGGCTCCCTGAAGGTGGCGAATGAAGCGACGTTGGCGGGTCTGGAGACCACCAATGTGCGCATTCTCAGAATCTCCGGCTTCGTCAAATGGTTCGACGTCGGAAGAGGCTACGGATTCGTCATTCCGGACAATGGTCTGCCGGATGTGCTGCTGCATCTGAGCTGTCTCAAGCGCGACGGCTTCGCCGCGCCGCTCGAGGGCACGCGGGTCGTGTGCGATGCGGTCGAGCGTCAGAAGGGCTATCAGTGCCTCAGGGTCTATGAGGTCGACACCTCGACCGCGATCCATCCGGTGGAACGACCGGTCCGAACGCATCAGACGGTGGTGCCGACGACCGGTTGGGTTCGCGTCAAGGTCAAGTGGTTCAACCGGGCGCGCGGCTTCGGCTTCCTCACCGAGGGCGAGGGTCATCCCGATATTTTCGTTCATATGGAGACACTTCGCAAAACCGCGATCGTGGAGCTCCTGCCCGAGCAGTGGGTCTATGCCCGGTTCGGCCCGGGCGGCAAGGGGCTGATGGCCGCCGAGGTGAGGCTGTCGCTCGATGATCACCTGCCGAAGACCAATTGAGCTTCTCCTCATCCTGGTGCTGAGCCTGCTGGCGGCCGCCGTGACCGCAGCGCCCGCCCGCACGCTGGCCGCAGAGCTCAAGGTCGAGACCTTGGTGATCGAGACGGCCTCAGGAGCGCGTTCCTTCCAAACGGAAATCGCCGATACCGACCCGACGCGTGCCAAGGGTCTGATGTTCCGGCGACATTTGGCTGGCGATCACGCGATGCTGTTCGTATGGGACGCGCCGATCGCGGCCGCGATGTGGATGAAGAACACCTATATCCCGCTCGACATGCTGTTCGTGGCCGGCGACGGGCGGGTGGTCCATATCGCGGCCAACACCAAGCCTCAGTCGCTCGACGTCATCACCGCCGGACGTCCGGTCAAGGCGGTGATCGAGGTCGCCGGGGGCACCGCGGCAAGGCTCGGCATCAAGCCGGGCGACCTGGTGCGCCATCCCCTGTTCGGCGGCTGATGCAGCCTGGTCTTGCAGACAGGGGCCAAAAACGGATATTCACCAAGTTGATAGCGAGCGTTTTCGCGTCGCGGGGCGTAGCGCAGTCTGGTAGCGCATCTGCTTTGGGAGCAGAGGGTCGCTGGTTCGAATCCGGCCGCCCCGACCATCTCGTTGCAACCGTTCGGAGCGATAATGACGGCCCGGGCCAGGATCTACAAACCAGCGCGAACCGCCATGCAGTCCGGCAAGGGCAATGCCCGCAGCTGGGTGCTGGACTATGAGCCGGCGATGCGGCGGACCACCGACCCGCTGATGGGCTGGACCTCCTCGGGCGACATGAACCAGCAGCTCACGCTCAGGTTCGACACCAAGGAGGAGGCGATCGCCTATGCCGAGCGCAACGGAATCGCCTACCGCTTGTTCGAGCCGCCCCCCGAGCGGTTGCTGAAGAAGTCCTATTCGGAGAATTTCAAATGGGGCCGGACCGACAATTGGACCCATTAGAAGATGAAGAGTTTAGAACATCCTCCTTCCCCCATGGCCGACCCCCGAGCCCGGTCATGTGGGAGAGAGCGGGAAGTGCAGCGGAAGCGGCTGCACTTCGCTAGCATGGCCCCGTAGCTCAGTTGGATAGAGCAGCAGCCTTCTAAGCTGTTGGTCAGAGGTTCGAATCCTCTCGGGGTCGCCATCCCAGCAAACCCTCATGGCCGGCCGCCGAGCCGGCCATCCGGGGGCATCTCCAAAAAGCTGGATGGCCGGGTCGAGCCCGGCCATGAGGAGTGCTTCAGAACCGCACGACGGCGTAGCGGCCGCCATAGGGCTGATAATAGATGCCGCCGCAGCGCCACACGACATAGCCATAGCGGTTGACGCGAACGCAACCGCCGGGCAGGGCGCCGATATAGGCTCCGGTGCGGACGATGCGCCGGGCAGCGACGCCGGGATAGGCCCGCCCATAGGGGCGACCGCGGACCACGGTTTTTTTGTAGACGCCGCCCCGCGGCCCCCTGACGACGGTCCGCTTGTAGGTGCCGCCGGGCCGCCTCACCACGGTGCGGCTGTAACGGGCTGCCTCGGCACTCTGGACCAGGGTGCCGTGCTGCATGATCCGGCCGATATTGCCGTCGACGAGACAGCCGGCGGCGAAGGCGAAGCACGCCAGGCCGATGCGCAATAACGATAGGCGGGACATCATGAACTCCTTTGACGTGGCCGATCCCTCAGGATGGTAAGCAGCCCCGCGCGGCGCCGCAAGGCGAACCGGTCAGGCTCGTTGACCCAAGCGGCCGGCGCCAGGTCCTGTTCCGCTTGCATTGCCGGCCGGCGGTTTCTTGTGCATCATCGGCACTCGGCAAAGGACGCGAAAACAGCGTCGAGAAAGTGGGAGGATGATTTCGATGAGGAGAATTCTCGCCCCGATTGGCGTATCGGCATTGGCGGCATTGACGGTCGCTGGGGTCTATGCCCAGGGAGCCGGCACCGTCTCCAAGGCGGTGGGCGGCTACAGTTTCGAGGATGCCGCAAAGGAGGCCGACGCCACCAAGAACTTCCATTCCGCCGACGGTCACCTGACTTTCGCGATCGTCACCCATACGGCGGGCAACGGCTTCTTCGACCCGGTCTATGTGGGGGCGACGGCGGCCGGCAACCTGATCGGCGCCAAGATCCTGCTGCTCGGCTCCGAATCCCCGACCGACGACCCGCAGCGCGAGATCGAGATCCTGAACCAGATCACCCAGGACCCGACCATCGACGGCCTGATCATGACCACACCGCAGGCCGGCGCTTATAACGACATCGTCAAGACGGCCGAGAAGAACGGCATTCCGGTCGCCACCACCAATTCCTTCGACCCGACCATCGTCGACCGCAGCGCGATCAGCCACACCGGCCAGGACGCATCGGCGGCGGCGATCGGCGGCGAGGCGCTGGCCAAGTGCGTGCTCGCCAAGGGCCTGGACAAGGGGACGATCCTGCTGCCCTCCTCGACCGCGATGGGCAATGTCGAGGTCAACAACCGCGTGACGGCGGCGTTCAACGCCATCGTCAAGACGCTGAAGGACGCTGGCAAGCTCGAGCAGTTCAAGGTGGACGCCGGACCGGAGAATGTCGGCGTCGATGCCAATCCGCAGGACCCGGTCAACGGCATCGTCTCGCTGTTCGAGTCGCGCGGCGACGTGGTCGGCGCGTTCACCGCCAACAACGTCTTCACCCCGGCGCTGGCCAAGGCGGTGGCCCAGGCCGGCAAGACCGGCAAGATCTGCGCCTTCGGTTTCGATCTCGGGCCGGCGCAGCAGGATGCGATCCGCAGCGGCGACCTCACCGGCTCGCTCGGCCAGCAGCCGTTTCTCCAGGGTTTCTGGCCGGTGATGCAGCTTTATCTGCAGATCGACCGCGGCATCTCGGCGGCCAATCTCGATACACGGGCGCAGCTCGTCACCAAGGACAGCATCGAGAAGGTCGGCAAGCGCTTCGAAAACTAGCGCCGTGGAGCAGCGCGCGCCGCTGCCCCGACAGCTTGTCGGCGGCTGGGAGCTGGGTCTTTTGGTGTTGATGGCGATCCTGTTCGCGGTCGGCTTCGCCATCAACCCGGCATTTTTCGGCAGCGGCGATGCGCTGCTCGCGACCTTGCGCGACACGGCGCGCTACGCGGTGATGGCGGTCGGCATGACCTTCGTCATCGTCAACCGCGATCTCGACCTGTCGGTCGGCTCCACCAACGGCCTGGTCGGCGTCCTGTTCTCGATCCTGTTCGCTCCGACCTTCTTTGACTGGGGTCCGATCCCGGCGGTGCTGGCATGCCTCACGCTCGGGCTGGTGATCGGGCTGATCAACGGCGTCATGGTCACCATCCTCAAGGTGCCGTCGTTCATCGCGACGCTCACCATGCTGCTGATCGGCCGCGGCATCATCCTCGGCCTGACCGGGGGAAAGTCGATCGGCTATGCGATCAAGGCGCGGGACTATCCCTGGTTCTTCCATCTCGGGGAGACCAACAGCCTCGGCTTCAACAACCAGATCCTGATCGCGCTCGCCGTCGTCGCGGTCGGGGCGGTGCTGCTGGCCAAGACGCGCTTCGGCTACGAGACCTTCGCGACGGGCGGCAACGAGCAGGCGGCGATCTATGCCGGCATTCCGACGAGCTGGGTGCGCATCCGCGCATATCTCCTCTCGTCGATCACGGCGAGCATTGCCGGGCTCATGTCGATCACCCAGGACAAGGGAGTCACGGCCCAGGCCGGCCTGTCGGCCGAGCTCATCGTCATCGCCGCGGTCATCATCGGGGGCGCCTCTATCCTCGGCGGTCGCGGCCGGGTGATCGGCGCCTGTCTCGGGGCCACCCTCACCGTGGTCATCGACAAGGTGCTGCGCGAGGGCTGGCCGACGGTCCGCATCATCAAGATCGATGGCAATGACGTCGCGGTGAAGGCGACCACCCAGCTGCCGGTCGGCGCCGTGCCGGCGCTGCTCGGAACCCTGCTTCTGATCGCCGTGCTGGTCGAGCCGTATATCATCCGTACGCGGGTGATCGGCCGCTTCTGGGCCTGGCTGCGCGGCAAGCCGCCGCCACCGCTGCTCGAGAGCGGCGGGGTCGCCATCGAGGCGGTGCAGACCCGCGGCACGGTGGCGAGCGACCGGGCGCTCCACGCCCGCGGCTTCGGCAAATTCCTGGCGCGGCGCGATGCTCTCGCCATCGTGCTGGCCGTGGTGCTGTGGCTCACCGGAATCTATCTGAGGCCGGATTATTGGTGGAACCTGCAGAACAGCTTTGCGCTCCTCCTCAATTATACCGAGCTGGCGCTGCTCTCGATCGGGCTCACCTATGTCATCGCCGGCGGCGACATCGACCTGTCGGTCGGCGCGGTGCTGGCGCTTGCCGGATCGGCGGCGGCGTTCTCGATGAAGGTGCTGGGCTTCGAGCCGGCAACGGCGGTGCTGATCGGATTGCTTGCCGGTACTGCCGCAGGGCTGGTCAACGGCTTGATGACGATCGGCTTCGGGCTGCCGGCCTTCATCGCGACCCTCGGCATGTTCTATATCGGCCGCGGCGTCGCTGCCTGGATCGTGGCCGGCAAGCAGCTGACCGGGTTTCCGGAGGGCTTCAATCTCCTGGGACGGAAGCTCTCCGACATTTTCTTCTATCTGCACATCCCGGTGCCGCCGGGCCTTACCGCGATCAGCGAGGTGGTGAGCGTCCAGACGGTGTTCATGCTGGCGGTGGCGATCGTTGCGGCCGTGGTCCTGGCCGCCACGCCCTTCGGCCAGACCATCTATGCGACCGGCGGCAACCGGCGGGCTGCCGACTATGCCGGCATCAACACCAATCGGGTCCGCTTCATTTCACTGATGTTCTCGGCATTGTGCGCAACGCTCGCCGGCATCATCTATGTTGCCTTCTTCCGCAGCTTCAATCCGACCGCAGGGCAGTTTCGCGAGCTCGATGCCATTGCCGCGGTGATCATCGGCGGCGGATCGATCTTCGGCGGCTATGGCACCGTCATCGGATCGCTCGCCGGCGCGGCGGTGATCACGCTGATCCGGGCGCTGCTGCAGCTCAATGTGATTACCGCCGGCGGGGGCTCGTTCGTCATGCCGCAGCATTGGGTCAACGTGTTCACCGGCCTCATCCTGATCGTGGCGGTGCTGATCGACATCTGGTTGCGCCAGGCCAACATCCTGGGCGGGCTGCGACGCCGCCTCACGAGCCTCAGGGGCCGTCTGTCATCGGAGCCGGAACATGCCTGATTATGGCGCAACGCCGATCATCGAGATGCGCGGCATCAACAAGAGCTTCGGGGCGGTGAGAGCCCTGATCGATGTCAACCTGACACTCTATCCCGGCGAGATCCTGGGGCTGGTCGGCGACAATTCGGCCGGGAAGTCGACCTTGATGAAGATCCTGACCGGTGCCTATACGCGCGATGCCGGCGAGATCCTCGTCGCAGGTGAGCCGGTGCATTTCAAGAGCCCGCATGACAGCCGCAAGGCGGGCATCGAGATGATCTATCAGGACTTTGCACTCTGCGGGAACATGGATGTCGGCCAGAACATCTTTCTCGGCCGCTGGCCGCGCAGGGGACCATTCGTCGATCGCCGGACCATGTACAGCGAGGCCGACAAGGTGCTGAAACGGCTCAAGGTGGACGTCAACTCGGTCTACCAGCGGGTCGAGAGCCTGTCGGGCGGCCGGCAGCAGTCGGTGGCGATCGCGCGGGCGATCTCCTTCGAACCACGGGTGGTCATCCTCGACGAGCCGACAGCCAACCTGTCGGTGATGGCGACGGAGCGGCTGCTCGAGACGATGCTCGAGCTCAAGCGCCACGGGGTTGCCCAGATCATCATCTCGCACCGGCTGCAGGACATTTTCGCCGTCGGCGACCGGGTGATGGTGCTGAAGCGTGGCGAGAATGTCGGGGAGTATCATATCGCGCACACCAACGAGCAGCAGGTGCTCGAGGTGATCGTGCAGGGGAAGCGGCGGGAGATGCAGCAGCCGGCTTCATGAGAAGTTCTCAGTTACACTTTTCTGCATCTTGAACACGAACCGGCTCACCGCAATGTTCAATCCATGGTTGAGGAATTCCAGAGCGGACGCGAGGTCGGCTTGGCTCTTGAGGCCTTCCGAACGAGCATCGATGGTCAGCGCGATCAGCTGATCCTGATGAAGTGGGTCATAGGTGGGTCGAGCGCCGTTGCGGTGACTATTTTCGCCTACCTCTTCGCCGTGAACACCCAGACGACGGTCACGACGGCGCGAATCGAGTCGCGTTTCGATCTGGTTGATGAACACTTCAGGAGCGCTGCCGAGCGGAGCGACGAGCAGTTCAAGATGGTCAGCGAGCAGTTCAAGACCGTCAACCAGCAGTTCAAGACCGTCAACCAGCAGTTCAAGACCGTCAACCAGCGGTTCGAAGATCTGGACCAGCGGCTCGACGACCGTTTCAAGGTCGTCAACGAGCAGTTCAAGGTCGTCAACGAGCAGTTCAAAGGCGTCAACGAGCAGTTCAAAGGCGTCGACGAGCGCTTCAAGGCCGTCGACCAGCGCTTCGATACCCTGCAGAATACGATGAATCAGCGGTTCGAGACCATGCAAAGGACGATGGACCAGCGGTTCGATTCCGTCGACAAGCGTCTCGAGACTCTGACGACGCTCATCACCACTCTGTTGCCGCCGAAGCAAAAGACCGAGGGCTTCACGCTCGCGCCGGGTCTGAAGAACGCTCTCTAGCCAATCCTATTGTTCTCCTCGCCGGACCGCCTCGACGATGGCCGAGAAGTCGCGGCCCGCGCCGCCGTTCTCGACGAAGGCGCGGTAGATGTCGCGGGCGTGGCGGCCGAGCGCGGTGTCGGCGCCGACCGCTGCCGCAGCCTCCTGGCCGAGACTCAGATCCTTCAGCATCAGCGCCGCTGCGAAACCCGGGCGGTAGCCGTGATTGGCCGGGCTTGCCGGCACGGGTCCGGGCACCGGGCAATAGGTGGTGAGAGCCCAGCATTGGCCGGATGAATTGGCAGCGACATCGAACAGCGCCTGGTGGCCGAGACCGAGGCGCTCGGCAAGCACGAAGGCCTCGGCGACAGCGATCATCGAGACGCCGAGGATCATGTTGTTGCAGATCTTGGCCGCCTGGCCGAGCCCCGGGCCGCCGCAATGGACAAGGCGACGGCCCATCGTCTCGAGCAGCGGGCGGGCGCTTTCGACATCGCGGGCATCGCCGCCGACCATGAAAGTCAGCGTGGCGGCGGCAGCGCCGCTCACGCCACCGGACACCGGTGCATCGAGGGCCCGCATGGCCGCGACCGCAGCGAGTTCGTGGGCAACCCTCGCGGAGGCGACATCGATGGTCGAGCAATCAATGAACAATGTCCGCTCGCGCGCTGCCGACAGCAGGGACCCGCGATAGGCGGCCACGACATCGCTGCCGGCCGGCAGCATGGTGATGACCATGTCCGAGTCGGCGATCGCTCGGGCGGGATCGTCGACGACATCGAGACCCTGCGCCATGGCGCGGGTGCGGGCTTCAGGCAAGACGTCATGGCAGTAGACGCGATGGCCGGCCTTGTGCAGATTGAGCGCCATGGGCAAGCCCATATGACCCAGCCCGACGAAAGTAAGATTTGTCATGCGCGTTAACCCTGTTGGCGTTTTCAGACACAGTGCGGCCGTGATCTCGCTCTGCAGTTTGCCGAGTTGTTGGCCGATGATTAAGTCCTTGATCCATTTTGCAACATCCGAGGTAAATCCCGATGCGTAGAGATCACCGAATGCTGTCGCAGCCGGTGGCTGTCGTCGCGTTTGTGCTTGCCCTTGCTGCACCGGCTGGTGCGGCGGATCTGATACCCGACGAGGGATGCGGTTATGGATGCGACGGGCGTGCCGCGGGTTACGCCTTTGCCGCACGCAACAACATCGCCGACGCTTATGATTGCGAAGGTCATGGCAGCGCCTTCTTCGCCGGTTGTGCGGACTTTGTCGAGGAGCACCGGGGAAACCAGCCATGGGGTGCGCCGGTCCCGGGCAATCGCTATGCCCAGCCCTATGACGGCCAGCCCTATTCGGTGCCGCCGCCCAATGCCGGCGATACCTATGCGGCGCCAGCCGAGCCGGGCAATGGCTATGGCTCACCCGACGAGCAGTATGACGAACCGCAAGAGCAGGGCGACGGTGGGCCGCAGCCCTATTGAGAGGGCTGTGGGCAGCCTTCCGGCGCTGCCAAAAGCTTGGGAAAAATCTCGACCATGGGTCGAAGGCGGTGGTGGTCGCATGCTAGCTCTTGGGCATGCGCGCCGGCAAATCACCCCGCGATTCGGAAATCGTCCGCCTGGCTGAGCGATTTCAGCGGCTCATGGCCGAGCTTTACGAAGCGGCACAAGGCGATCCCGAGGCTGCCAAACAAAAGGCGGCCGGCATGGACGAGGAGATGACGGCGCTGGCCAGCCGCCTCGTATCGCTGACGCCGGTGATCAACATCGAATTCTGGGTCATGGTCAAGCTGGCGCTCGGCGCCCATATCGATGCCCAGCAGGTGAGGGATCGGCAGGGGGTGCCGGCCGGTCCGCTCGACGGCTTCTGCCGCGCCATGCTGGAGCGCCTCGATGCCGGCTTTTTCGATTCGATGGTCGAAGCGTCCGCCACGGAGGCGGGCCTGATCTCGGGCGCGAAGCATTAGGGGCCTTTGTTGGTCGGCCGCGATCGGCGGCCAGCGGAATTCCCGTCGCAGCCGACGCCATTCACTAGGGTCTGGACCCTTTAAAGCTAGCGAATCGAGGTCGTTCCTAATTTTCCCTTCTCCCCGTTCCGACGGGGAGAAGGTGGCCGAAGGCCGGACGAGGGGAATATCTCGCCAGCTCAACCACCCCTCACCCGGTGCTCCGCACCCCCTACGCCCTCTCCCCGCTGACGCGGGGCGAGGGGAAAAAGAAGGATCGCTTGAGTCGGGACCCGACTCACGATTCAGCTTTCGGGAACCTCATAGCGTGTTATGCGTTATCTTTCGTTTAGTTCCGCTTATTTTCGGAGATCATGGCAAGCAACAACGCGATCGAGAGCGCAGCCCTGCTGCAGGCGCTGCCGGTGGCTATCTACACGACCGACCCCACCGGCCAGATTACGTTCTTCAACGACGCCGCGGCGGCCTTCTGGGGTCGGCGCCCGGAGCCGGGTACCCGATGGTGCGGCTCCTGGCGCCTCTATCATCCCGACGGCAGGCCGATGCCGCATGACGAATGCCCCATGGCATTGACGCTGCGCGAAGGTCGGCCGGTGCACGGCGTCGAGGCCATCGCCGAGCGGCCCGACGGCCGGCGCGTGCGATTCCAGCCCTGGCCCAGTCTGCTGACCGACAAGGATGGCCGGATCACGGGTGCCATCAATCTCCTGATCGACCTCACCGACCGGCGCGAAGCCGACATCCAGCTGGCGCGGCTCGCGGCGATCGTCTCGACGTCCAACGACGCGATCATCAGCAAGACGCTCGACGGCCGGATCACCTCGTGGAATGCGGGTGCGACACGCATCTTCGGTTTCACGGCGAGCGAGATGGTCGGCCAGCCGATCACCCGGATCATCCCGGTCGAGAGGCATGGCGAGGAGCGCGAGATCCTGGCGCGCTTGAGCCGGGGCGAGATGATCGACCATTACGAGACCGTCCGGGTGGCCAAGGACGGGCGCAAGGTCGATATTTCGCTCACGGTATCGCCGGTGCGCGACAAGCTCGGGATGATCATCGGCGCTTCCAAGGTTGCCCGCGACATCACCGATCGGAAGCGGTTCGAGATTCAGCAGCGGCTCCTGCTCGACGAGCTCAACCACCGCGTGCGCAACACCATGGCAACGGTGCAGGCGATCGCGACCCAGTCGCTGGCCAGAGCGCAGCGGCCGGAGGATTTCGTCGAGGGCTTCACTGGACGGCTGCATGCGCTCGCCAAGGCGCACAGCCTGTTGACCGAGACGCATTTCCAAAGTGCCGACATCGACAATCTGATCCGCGAGCAGGTGCTGCTCGCCGGCAGCGACGATCGGCGCATCAGCGCCTCCGGGCCGCGCATCCTGCTTGATGCACAGCTTGCGCTTCATCTCGGCATGGTGCTCCACGAGCTGGCGACCAATGCCCGCAAGCATGGCGCGTTGTCGATAGAGGATGGTCGCCTCGAAATCACGTGGGAGATCCACACCGATCACGCCCGCAACCTGGTCCTGAGCTGGAAGGAATGGGGCGGCCCGGCGGTCCGCGTGCCCGAGAGCTATGGCTTCGGCATGAGCCTCATCGAGCGAACGCTCAAGAGCCATGGCGGCGAGACGCGGGTTCAGTTCGCGGCCCATGGCATCACCTGCCTGATCACGGTGCCGCTGCCCGAGCTGCAGTCTGCCGAGGCACGGCGGTTCGGGGTCACGCCCATGGGGCCGGGGCTCGAGGAGCTGGCGGCCCGCGAGTTCGGGCAGCGCAGCCTCGTCGCCAAGCGAATCCTGATCGTCGAGGACGAACCGCTCATCGCGATGGACATCGAGGGCACGCTCAGCGCCCATGGCTATTCGGTGGTCGGACCGGTGGGCACGCTCGAGGGCGCCCTCAATCAGGTGGAGCAGGGCGGGTTCGAGGCGGCGCTCATCGATGCCAATCTCGATGGCGAGCCGGTCGAGGAGCTTGCGGCGGCGCTGAACGCCAGGGAGGTTCCCTTCGCCCTGGTGACCGGCTATGGGGGCGACACTCTGCCGACCATCTTCGCCGGGACCCCGGTGCTCAAAAAGCCGTTTTACAGCGAGCAGCTCCTCGACCTCGTGGGACGGCTGGTCAATCCCGGTGCGGACATCCTTCCGCTGCGGCAACGGCATTGAGAGCTGTTGCCGAACCAGCACAGTCGTGTTGGTTTCGTGCCGGAACACCCTGATTTGCCTGCAAAACTGCAAGTCCGTCGGTGCAACCTGAAAGCCACAGGCGTATTTTGTTCCTGTAGGTCCGATTCACCGAGGCAGCAGATGTACGACCAAGACTCCTATGACTGCGATTGCCCGGCCTGCCGGCCCGCATGCGAACGCACCGGTCGCAAATGCTTCATCACATGCGAAAGGTGCAAGACTCAGGTCGAAGCCGATGACTTCGGCCCGCTGAAGAGCCGGACGGCCCGGATCAGCGAGCGCTTTTCGGCTTGACCGCCGAGCGATAGCCCTCGGGAATACCGAGGAGATGCAGCGGCATGAGGTCGAGCGAGTCGAAATCTTCCGTGCCGGGCGGGCAGGTGCTCATATTGCTCAGCACGCAGGGCGGCTTGACGTCCCAGCCTTGGGACCCCGGGGCCTTAGGGTCGTCGAGCTGAGGCTGCGGCTTGGGAGCGGCGACCGGCTCGCGAGCCGACTCGGCCGCCTGCAACCGCAAGGGGGGTGACGCGGCAGCAATCAGGCAGAGGCTGGTCGCCAAGGCTATGCCAATTTGGGAATAATGGGATTTGTTCATGACAATTTTCTCAATTCGCCACGTTCTTGCCATGATAGCAAAAGCTTGAACTATTTTCGACACTTCTGGCAAATATGGGAGGTGCGTGTTATCTCTCAATAGCCCCTGTCGAGAGTTGAATAGCCGATGTCTGAAGTGTCCAAAGAGACCCCGTACGCCCGGCTGAAGCGCCTGCGTGCGGCAGCCGAGGAACGAATCCTCGCAATGTCCGAATATCAGGTCGTGGAAGAATCGCTGCGCAAGAAGACGGCCCGACTTCGCAAGCTCCGGTTGAAGAAGGAAGCGGCGGAGACGCGGGCAGCGGCGCGGGCCGCCAAGCGCCTGGCAGCAAAGGCGGGAGACCCCCCGGCCGGGTGAGTCCCGGGCCGGGATGGATCGAGTGCCGGCTCAGGCCAACCGGCGCCGCCGGGCTTTCCAGCGTTCGAGCTCCCAGCGCGCCCAAAGGTAGAAATCCGCACTGGCAACGACCGCGGCACAGCCGGCCGCGATCACGACCACCACGTATAACAGCATGACAGGCCCCTCGTCGAAGTTCGGGGGAGCCTGCGCCCGGAATGTCGCCCTTCCGCTCGCGGGCGCCGCCGCAATCATGCCGTCCACGACAGTTGCAGCAACCCGAGCGTGGTCGTGACTCTTGGTAAGAAGATGGCAGGCATGCGCCAGCTTTGGAGCGTCAGCGATGAACGAGATGTTTTCGAAATTTGCGACCGCCGTCGCGCGACAGTCCGGGCGTCCGACGGTGTTCGCGCTGGCCTGCGCCCTCCTGCTCATCTGGGCCGCCTCGGGGCCGTTTGTCGGCTTCTCGGAAAATTGGCAGCTCATCATCAACACCGCCACCACCATCATCACCTTCCTGATGGTGTTCCTGATCCAGAACACGCAGAACCGCGACAGCCTCGCGGTCCAGATCAAGCTCGACGAGCTCATCCGGGCCATGGAAGGCGCCCGGGACGATTTCATCGATCTCGAGCAGCTGTCGGAAAAGCAGCTCGATACGCTGCGCGAGAAGCTCGGGCATCTCGGTGAGCAGGCGCGGGCTCATGGCATCGCCGAGATTGCCGATGCCACGAGCCATGTCGAGAGGGCGGCAAGCGAGCTGCACGAGACGGTCGGCCGGGTCGCGCGCCGGAGGAGGGGAAGGAGCAAGTAGCGCAGTAGGCAATAGGCAATAGGCAATAGGCAGTGAGTTGTGTCCTTGACTACTCCCTACTGCCTATTGCCTCATCGAGCTCGAACATCGCCTCGATCTCGACTGCGAGATCGTAGGGTAGGCTGGAGCAGCCGACGACGAAGCGGGCATGGCGGCCGCGCTCGCCGAGAACGGCGATGAGGAGGTCGGAGGCGCCATTCATCACCAGCGTCTGCTGGTTGAATTCCGGCGTGGAATTGACGAAGCCGCCGAGCCGCAGGCAGCGGCGAACGCGCTCGAAATCGCCGCTGCAGGCCTCGCGCAGCTGAACCAGCAGGTTGAGCATGACGAGCCGGGCTGCATCCTGTCCCTGCTCGAGGGTGAATTCGCGCCCGAGGCGACCCCTGAAGCGCAGCTCGTCGCCCCAGAGCGGGCCCTGCACGCTGATGAAAAGATTGCCGGCGCGCGCATAGGGCAGATAGTTGCCGACCGAGCGAGCCGGGGGCGGCAGCGCGAGGCCGAGTTCCTCGAGGCGCTGTTCCAGGGTGTCCATGCTCAGGAGGCCATGCGCTGCGAGCGGCCGGAACGCAGGCCAAGCCTGTGGTCGATCCAGGCGGTGACCCTCGCGGCAAGCGACCGGCGCATGGCGGCATCGTCCATGCCGTGGCGAGAGGGCACGTGAAAGCTGTGATCCGCGCCCTCGATGATGTCGAGCCGGGCGCGGCTGCGAAGCCGCTTGATCACCGGGCGCAGGAGGCCGAGATCGGCCAGCTGATCACGGGTGCCTTGGAGAAACAGCATCGGAACGCCGACATCGGCGAGATGGCGGGCGCGCGCGTCGCCCGGGCGGCATGCCGGATGTAGCGGAAAGCCGAGGAAGACCAGTCCGCTCACGCCGAGGGGCTTCAGCGCCTCGGCCTCCGCGGTCATCCGGCCGCCGAAGGATTTGCCGCCGGCAAAGAGCGGCAGTCCGGCGGTCTGCCGTTCCGCCTCGGCCACAACGGCCCGGATGGTGGCGTGGGCGAGCGCCGGCGGATCGGGTCGTCGACGGCCCTCCTCCATATAGGGAAACTGAAAGCGCAGCGTGGCGATGCCATGTTGGGCAAGGGCTGCGGCAATGCCGGCAAGAAAGGGATGATGCATGCCGGCACCGGCGCCATGGGCAAGGACGAGACAGGCCCGGCTTCCTGGCGGAATCGACAGGAGGCCCGAGACCCGATGCTGTTCGTCGACGGCGACGGTCAGATTTTCGACCGCCCGAGCCGGATCATCGCTTCTTGACTTCGGCGAGCTCGCCATCCGCCGCCACGATCTTGATGGAGAAAGGCTTGCCATCGCGGGTGGCGCTGAAGCCGTAGGTCCTGCCCTCGCAGGTCTGGGGCTGAATCTCGGTGAAGCCGTATTCGGCAACGATGGCCTGGGCGCGCTCGCAGGTGACGCGCCCGCCGGTCGCCGCCGGAATCGCCGACGTCGTGCCGGAGAGAGCAGCGCTGCGATGCACGCTCTTGTGAGGTCGCGCTGTCCGCGCCACCTTCGACCTCGGCCGCATGTCGCGATGCGAGGGCCGATAGTAGCGAGGCCGCGACGGCGGATAGAACATCGGCTGGGGCGGCGCGAACATGTCACCCCAGAACATCGAGCGGCCGCCGCTCGGACCAAACCAGTTGCGCTGCTCTGCGGACGCCTCCGATGCCGCAACGCAGGCGATGATCGAGACACTCGCGATCACCACCCAACCCCTTGTCATTTTCATTAACCAAACTCCTCACCGCATCATGGGCTTCATCTTACGTCAGCCCCGGTGCAACCGCCAGGATCGAGTGATAAAAATGAGTCAAACCCTGTTGATCGTGACGGGACGAACGAATCTATTCGGCACGAATGCTGATGAGCGCCAGGCCCGAAGGCGAGACCTGCAGAACTGCTATGCTGATCGTGCGCTCATCGCCGAGATCGAGCTCCACTTGCGGGGCCCGCTGAGCCTGGCGCAGGACTTCGACCGAGCCATGGAGGAAGCCGTAATGGCCGTGCTTCGGACTGACGTCCAGCTCCATGGCATAAGCGAGTTCCTGCGAGCGCCGCCCATTGATGATGATCGCACATTTGCCTGAAGCGATGCCCATGGCCTCTCGATCAACCAAGCAGTTCCATGGATTGCCAACCGCACAGGCTTGGCTCGGTTCCCGGCAGAGCAGGCAGGGCCATGCGAATTCGATTCGTCAAACGGCAGCAGAATCATGGTCTTCGCACCCAAGCGGATTGCCTGCATCGGCCCACATTGGACAACCGATGATTGAGGGCTGTCGACAGGTCCGATCCGGTCGTTCCAGTCAGAATCGCCGATTTGCGGGGGTCAAGCGGGGAAATTGTTGCTTATGCGCAACGCCCTGGGCCAAATCGAAGTAGAAGCCCTTGGTCTTACTTGCAGAATGTTCGTTCTCGTGGCCCACTCCAATCATCCAAAGCACAGGAGGGGTCCTCATGCGTCGCACTTTAGTTGGATTTATCGCAGCACTCGCCCTGGGGTCGGTCAGCCCCGCGGCCTTTGCCGCGGACATGGTGCCGGAGCCGGCCCCGGTCAGCAGCTGGACAGGTTTCTATCTCGGCGCCGGTGGCGGTGTCGGCTGGGC
>DATAOT010000067.1:0-51507 GCA_036265615.1 Aestuariivirgaceae bacterium | reverse complement strand
CCGGGCCGGGGTCGGGGTGGGGCTGGGCAAACACCGGCCTGGAGTTCTGGCGGGAACCGGAATTGGCGTCAATGTCGGCCATCTTCGGGTGAAGGCCGGAGCCGGCGTGGGCGTCGGGGTCGGCCCGGGTGTCACGGCTGCGGTCGGGGTCGGCGTCGGCATCGGTAGCGGCGGCTTCCCCAGTGGTGGTGGCGGCGGCGGAAATGGCGGCGGGGGCGGCGGCGGTAACGGCGGCGGTGGAAACGGCGGCGGCAACGGCGGCGGCGGCAACGGCGGCGGCGGTTCGGCCGGCGGTGGCGGCGGCGGTGGAAATGGCGGCGGCGGCGGAAATGGCGGCGGTGGACCGATCGCCGGCGGCGTTCGCGATGCGGTGGCCGGCCTCAGCCGCGAAGATTATCTCGGGCTTCAGGCCAACTGCCGGCAGGTGCTGCGGGCGCCGCAGCTCTTCAAGGCAACCCAGGTTCAGATCTGCCGTCTGGTGGTCATGAACTGAATCGGCGCTCGGTTACGAACACGCAGGCAGGAGACCCTCTCCTGCCTGTTTCGATTCAAGAGGTCACAATCCTGTCCTGAGAGGGGCCTAGTGTCCGTTCTAGGGTTCATTAAAAAAGGGAGACCCGACGATGGCCAATCCTTTCGTTCATATCGAACTCAACACGACCGATCCGGCAAAGGCCAAGACCTTCTATGGCAAGTTGTTCAACTGGCAGCTCGCCGACATGCCGATGAACGAGGGAACCTATACGCTGATCAATGTCGGGGAGGGTACCGGCGGCGGAATCATGAAGCATCCGATGCCTGGCCAGCCGTCGATCTGGATTCCCTATGTCGAAGTGAGCGACCTCAAGGCGCAGACCGAGAAAGCCCGGACGCTTGGCGGCACCATCATCAAGGAGATGGTCGAGGTGCCGGAGAGGGGCACATTCAGCATCGTCCTCGATCCGACCGGCGCCGCAGTGGGCTTGTGGGAACGGAAGAAGGTGTGAGATCATCGGCCGATGACGGAGACAGCCGATGTCCTGGACGGGGGGTGCACCTGCCGTGAGGTGCGCTTCCGCCTTCTCAGCAAGCCGCTCTTCGTTCATTGCTGCCATTGCCGATGGTGCCAGCGCGAGACCGGGGCATCATTCGCACTCAACGCGATGATCGAAGCCGACCGCGTCCTCACGCTCGCGGGGGAGCCGGAGGTGGTGCTGACGCCGACACTGAGCGGCAAGGGGCAGAAGATCAGCCGCTGCCCCACCTGCCGCGTCGCTCTGTGGAGCACCTATAGCGGGGCCGGCGATGCCGTGCGGTTCGTTCGGGTCGGTACGCTCGACATGCCCGATCGCCTGCCGCCGGACATCCACATCTTCACCGAATCGAAGCAGCCCTGGGTCATCCTCCCACCCGGCACGCCGGCGGTCGCGCAATATTACAACCGGGATAAATACTGGCCGGCCGACAGCCTGGAACGGCGGCGCATCCTGCTCAGCCGATCCTGACCTTCGAGCCTCCGGCCTATTCATGGCGGGGTTGCGGAGCCAAGGGCCGAATTGCGCGTTTCGATTCGTGAAAATGCATGCAGGGGCGGCACGAATGGTCGACAGGACGCCAGTTCCCGACGCCGTCATGAAGCAACGGCTTGGCGCTTTGGAACAAGAAGTTGCGACATTGCGTGGCGAAGCAGAGCAGCGGCGTCTCATCCTCGAAAGTGCAACGGGCTATGCGATTTTCACCATCGATGCGTCCGGCTTCGTGACCAGTTGGAACGCCGGCGCGGAGCGGCTGGTGGGTTTTTGCGAGGAGGAGATCATCGGTCGGGACGGCCGGATCATCTTCACGCCGGAGGATCGCGCCAAGGGCGAAGCCGAGAAGGAGATCCGGACTGCGCTCGCGACCGGTCGGGCCGAGAACGAGCGCTGGCACATCCGCAAGGATGGCACGCGCTTCTGGGGCAGCGGGCTGGTGATGCGATTGAAACATGGCGCGCCCGGACTGCTGAAGATCATGCGCGACGAAACGGAGCGGCGGCGCGGCGACGAGCTTCGCAAGCTGCTGATCGGCGAGCTCGATCATCGGGTCAAAAACATGCTCAGCATGGTACGGTCGCTCGCCGATCAGACCTTGGAGAACGTCGACAGCCTGCCAGCGTTCAAGGCCGCCTTTACGAGCCGGCTGTTCGCATTGGCTGGCGCGCATGATCTCCTGACGCGGGAAACCTGGGTCAGCGCCGATCTGCAAAAACTGGTGCGGTCGGTCCTGCAGAGCTGGATCGAGGACGGCCGGGTGGTGGTCAAGGGGAAATCAGTCCGTGTCGGCCCGAAGCAGGCGCTCGCCCTATCGATGGCGCTGAACGAGCTTGCGACCAATGCGGCGAAATACGGCGCGCTGTCGGTCTCGGGCGGCCGGGTCGATCTGGCGTGGCAGTGCGAGGCAGGGGTTTGCGAAATCCGCTGGACAGAGAGCGGGGGACCGCCGGTGTCGCCGCCGCGCCGCCATGGCTTCGGCATGCGCATTCTGAACCGGGCGCTGGCGATGGAGCTCGAACGACCGGTCGCGCTCACATTCGACCCGTGGGGCCTGTCTTGCGTGTTCTCGGTTGCGCTGGCGCCCGGCGCTCAGCGGGGCTGAGTGACCTCGTCCGCCTTCTCCGCAATTCGCATGGAGCCGTGATAGGCTGGTCGCGAGGCGAAGCCAAGGAGGTTCAGACATGACACGACCGGTGGCGGTGGTGACGGGGGCGGGTACGGGAATCGGCCGCGCTGCTTGCCTGGCGCTCGCCGGAGGCGGGTTCGACGTGGCGCTGATCGGCCGGCGGCGGGAACCGTTGGACGAGGTCGCAGCGGAGATGGAGCCGACAGGCGCCACCGCGCTGGTGCTGCCGGCGGATGTCACCGAGGAGACGGCGATCGATCGGGCCTTTGCGGCAATCGTCGAGGCGCGAGGGCGGCTCGATGTGCTGTTCAACAATGCCGGCGTGGGCGTCCTCGGGCTGCCGATCGACGAGATCCCGGTGGCCGAGTGGCGGCGCGGGATCGATGTCAATCTGACCGGGATGTTCATCTGCACCCGGGCAGCCTTCCGGATCATGAAAGGACAGTCGCCGAGGGGCGGGCGCATCATCAACAACGGGTCGATCTCGGCGCATGTGCCGCGGCCGAACTCCGCGACATACACGGCAGCCAAGCACGCGGTGACCGGTCTCACCCGTTCGACCGCCCTCGACGGACGAGCCTTTGACATTGCCTGCGGCCAGATCGACATCGGCAATGCGGCGACCCGGATGACGGCGCGCATGTCGCAGGGTGTGCTCCAGGCCGACGGCAGCGTCGCACCGGAGCCGGTGATGGATGTGGAACTCGTCGGCAAGGCAGTGCTGCAGATGGCGAGCCTGCCGCTCACCGCGAACATCCAGTTCATGACGATCATGGCCACCAAGATGCCGTTCATCGGACGCGGCTGATTTCCCCCTCGAAAATCCAGGAGTGCAGACGTGGCAAAGCTCGGATTCATCGGCGTCGGACTGATGGGGCATGGAATGGCGGCCAACCTCCTCAAGGGCGGCCATGATGTGGCGATCGTGGCCCATCGCAACCGGGCGCCGGTCGAGGACCTCGTGCGGCGCGGTGCCGAGGAGGTGAAGGCAGTTGCGGATCTGCCGCAGGACCGGGAAGCGATTTTCGTATGCGTCACGAATTCGGACCAGGTCAGATCGGTCGTAACGGCGCTCGAACCCGGGCTTGGGGGCGGGCAGCTGATCATCGATACCGGCACGTCCGATCCGGAGGTGACGGTGGCGCTTGGCGAGCGCCTGGGGCGCCGCGGCGTGCATCTCGTCGATGCGCCGATGGGCGGCGGGGCGCAGCAGTCAGAGGCTGGACAGCTCGCGAGCCTGGTCGGGGGAACCGCAAGCGACTATGCCAGGGTCGAGCCGTGGATCCGCTGCTATTCCGCGCTCTGCGTCCATATGGGACCGATCGGAGCCGGGCATCGCGCCAAGCTGCTCAACAATCTGCTGGCGCTCGGGCAGGCGGCGCTGGTCATCGAGGCCTATCGGATGGCGCGCGAGGAGGGCCTCGACTGGCGCAAGCTCTATGAAATCAACATGGGTGGTGCAGCGCGGTCCGGTTCGCTCGAGCGAATAATGGTGCCGGCGCTCGAGGGCGATTACCGCGGGTATCTGTTCACGCTCGAGAACTCCGTCAAGGATCTCAGCTATATCGTGGATTTCGCCGCAAAAAGAGCGCATTCACACCAGCTTAGCCGGGCTATCCGCAAGTTCTACGAGGATGCGGTTGCGAGCGAAGGCGGCTCGCTCATGGTGAGCGAGATGCTGAAGCCCAAGCAGTGACGGCGGGAGTCCGCGCGACTACCAGAAATTGCACGCGTACCAGCACTGGATCCTGTAAGGACTGCCAAAGCCACCATACGGCGGAAAGTCGGGGGCGTAGAGCCGGATCAGCTCGACGACACCGCCGTCCGGGCCGACGGTGCAGCCGTAAGAGCCGTTGGAGTAAAGCGTCACGACCGTGTTGCCGCCGGCATGGGTGACGCCGCGCACCGACACGGCCACCGGTGGCAGACGATTGCGCAGCGCCACGGCGTTGACGCAACTCCACAGGGCGGGGTTGCTCGCCGCAGCCGGGCCTGGACCGAACCAGTCACCGGCTGACGCGCTCAAGGGCGCCAGAGAGGCTGCGAAAAGCACGCAAAGAAGCACACCAATCCGGGACATCGGTCTTCCTCGACGTTAGAATCGATTCCGGAGGATAATATCGCAATCTTTACAATGTGTCAGCGTGAGTCTGCGCCGTCAGGGGGCGGCACAGGCGGCATTGACCCAGTTTCCGGTGCAGACCGTGGCGGTGCGAGCAGCAAGATGGACCAGCTTGCGCTGAGCGACAGGTTTCGGCCGGTGGCGCTCGCGGCGCGGTGCAGCGGCGCGCAAAACCAGGCGAGGGGCTACCGGTACCGCCTTTGCTTCCGGTCCCAGGCAGGGTGCATTCACCCAGTTCCCGGTGCACTGCCTGAGCGGAACCGTCGCCTGGGCCGAGGGGGCCGTCGCGAGACCGAGCCCGCTAGCAATCACAAGCCCGAACACCATCCCAGACAGACGCTTGATCATCGTCTCCCCTCCAATCTCTGATGAAGTTGTCTGCCGGCCCCGTGGATTGGTTTGTACAGCATGCCCGACAGCGGTCAATGTCTGATTCACCGCCATGCACGTCATGCTGTGGACAGTGGGTATTGCCAGTAGCGAAGGGCGGCGGTCCCTGGCTATTGCCTATTGCCCACCGCCTTCTTTAGTGTCGCTTGAGGACCAGGAAAACACATATGACCAGGCGCAGGTCAGCCGGACGACTGTCGATCGCTGTTTTCGGTGTTCTCCTGTGCTTCGGAGCCGAAGGCCAGGCGCTCGCTCATGCGAAGCTCGTTTCGGCGAAGCCTGCTGAAAGCAAAACAGCGACGCCGCCGCCGACCGAACTGCAGCTCAAATTTTCGGAAGCCATCGAGCTCAACTTTGCCCAGGTGAAGGTGACCGGCGCCGACGGGAAGCCGGTCAAGACCGGCCCGCCTGCCTTGGACCCAAGCGACAAGGCAACCCTCATCGTACCACTTGCAGCTCCATTGACCGACGGCAAATACATGGTGAGCTGGCAGGTCGTTGCCGCCGATGGCCACAAGACCAAGGGCAGCTATTCTTTCGAAGCCAAGAAGTAGAACGTGATGTCGCCAGGTCTAGCTGCAGGGTGATGCACTTTGGACGAAGCACTCGTCCTCAGTCGGCTGCTGCACTTCACGGCGACGTTCCTGCTGCTCGGCATCAGTGCATTCCTGTGGAAGATTGCGCCCGGCAGCTTGGCGGGGCGTCTCGAGACGCAGCTTCGTCCGTTGCTCCGGCTGTCACTGGTCGTGGCAGTCGTGACGGCGCTGAGCTGGCTCGTGCTTGTCGCCTGGAGCATGGGCGAGGGCTTGGCTGAGCTCGGCCAAGCCGGCCTCATGCAGACGGTGCTGCTCGACACGGGCTTCGGGCATGCCTGGCTGGTCAGGCTCGGCCTGATCGCGCTTCTCATCGCGACAGTGGCGCTGTCGCAAGATTACGGATCTTTCGCGGTGGTCGCGGCCAGCGCGTTGGTGGTTGCGAGCCTCGGTCCGGTCGGCCATGCAGCGATGGAGTCGGGCGTCATGGCGGTTCTGCACGCATTCAATCATGCCGCTCACCTGACGACCGCCGGGCTGTGGGTCGGAGGACTCGTTCCTCTGGCGGTCGTTCTTGGGCAATGCCGCACTTCCGGGGAGGACGGTGCGGCTCTCAACGCATTGCGACGGTTCTCAGGCGTGGGCCATGCGATTGTTGCTCTCGTTGTTGCGACGGGAGCGATCAATACCTGGTTCATACTTGGCGGTTGGCCGATCAATGTCGAATCTCGGTACCAAGCCATGCTTTTGGCGAAAATCGGCGTGGTGGTCGTCATGACCCTGTTGGCGATCATCAATCGCTATGTCCTCCTGCCGCGTTTCGAGGGCAGCCGCCGGGTTCCACGCCTGCTTTATTGCAATACGCTTGTGGAGGTATTCCTGGGATTCTTGGCCATTGGCCTCGTCAGCTATTTTGCAACAGTTGAGCCTGCTTAGACAGCAGGGGGCACGAGCCTTCGGCCCCATGCTGAATAAATCCTCTGGCCGGGGCGTAGCAGCAGTGTACCGACTGCCGCAGTGGGAGGAGAACCAGATGACAGGCATTGGATCAGTGCGCCGCATGGCTTTGATGGCTGGAGTGATCCTCCTCGCCGTCGGAACGACCGTCGCGCTCACACCGGCATACGCCGCCGGAGGCGGTGGGGGAGGCGGTGGTGGCGGCGGCGGGGGCGGAGGAGGTGGTGGCGGCTCGGGCGGCGGTGGCTCGGGCGGCGGTGGCTCGGGCGGCGGCGGCTCAGGCGGCGGCGGCTCCGGCCGCGGCGGCGGTGGCAGCGCCGGAAACTGGTCGGGCAGCGGGCTCATCACCTGCGCCAGGGGCCAGATCTACAGCCAGAAGAAGAAGCGGTGCGTGCAGATGAAGGGCGAAATCCTGAATGACGACGCGCTCACGGACTATGCCTACGCACTTGCCAAGGCTAACAGGTATGATGAAGCGCTCGAAACGCTCGACATGGTGCAGAATCCCAACACGCCGAAGGCGCTGAACTATCGCGGATACGTCACCCGCAAGCTCGGGCGGACCGAGGAAGGGATCAGCTACTACCTGAAATCGGTGGCGATGGACCCGCATTATGTCCAGGTCCGCGAATATCTCGGCGAAGCCTATGTCATTCAGGGGAAGCTTGGCCTCGCCAAGGAACAGCTGCATGTGATCGAGTCGCTTTGCGGAACAGTCTGCGAAGAGTATCTTGACCTCTCCGAGGTGATCAAAACCGCGAGCAACTAGGCTCACCCCGCCGGCTCTCGGGTCGAGGGCCGGCTCAATCGACTGGATGGGTGATGAAGATGGAGAAGCTTCAGGCACCGCTTGCTCTGCTTGCGCGGCTGATGCTGGTCTTCATCTTCGTCATCGAGGGTTGGGGCAAGATCGGGAATTATGCCGGCACGCAGGAATATATGGCGAGCCATGGCGTGCCGGGCGCGCTGCTGCCGCTCGTGATCCTCACGGAACTTGGGGCCGGGCTCTTTGTCGCCTTCGGCCTTCTCACCCGACTGGCAGCCCTGGCGCTGGCGGGTTTTTGCGTCCTTGCGGCCGTGTTCTTCCACCACGATCTTGCCGATGCGAACGAGTTCATGCAGTTCACCAAGGATATCGCGATCGCCGGCGGGTTCCTGGCGCTGGTCGCGTTCGGGGCCGGCGAATGGTCGATCGACGCCTTATGGGGACGGCAGCGATCCGGCGTCCCGATCAGCCGGTAGCGATCAGGCGACCTCGAGGTCCATCCAGGTCTCGAAGCAGTGGTTGTTGGCGAGCGACATCACCCCGATCGTAGCGCGACAACCGATGCCGCGCTCGGGGCCGAACAGTTCGGCAAAGAGGTCGGTCAGACCGCTCGAGACCCGGTTCGGCTCGGTGAACCCAGGTGCGCAGACGACGAAGTTGAGCGTCCGCACCAGCGCTGCGACCTTGTCGAGATCGCCGATCGCCTGCTTGATGCCGGCGAGGCAATTGATGCCCGTCTGACGTGCCGCCTGATAGGCCTGATCCACCGTCACCTCGGCACCGACACGGCCCGGATAAAGGGCGCTGCCATCCGGCAGGTCGGGAACATGGCCGGACAGAACGAGCAAGTTGCCCGAGCGATGGAACGGCTTCATCTTGCCGTAGAGCTGGCCGTAATAGGCCAGCGTCGAACTGCCGTCCGGCGCTTTCTTGCGCAGGTCCGGCAGGGTGATGCCCATTGCCTGCAATTTGCTCTCGATCTGCATGTCAGCTCTCTTCGGATGTGACGAGTGGCATTTTCCCGGGCGGCGGTTCGTCGCCGAAAACACTGCGGCCGCCATAATCGTGCGAGCGGGCACGCTCTTCGGCGACAAGGGCCTCGAAATTCACAGCCGCGGCCTGCCGCTCGAGGAGCCGCGCCTGATCGTCAAGGCGCCGCAGGGCCGCCAGTTCCTCGCTTTCGCCGAGCTTGGCGCGCCGGATGGCGCTTTTCATCACGGCGATGGTGCGATCATAGACGGCGAGCGGCACCGGGTAGGGGTGCCGATCCTTGCCGCCATGAGCGAGCGAGAAGCGCGCAGGATCGGTGAAGCGACAAGGTGCACCGTGGACGACCTCGGCGACCATCGCCAGGGCCCGAACGGTCCGGGCCCCAACGCCTGGCACGAGCAGGAGCTCGGAAAAATCCGCCGGCCCGCGCTCAGCTGCCGCGGCGAGATTGCCGTAGAGGCGCCGCGCCACCACGTCCCCGGCGCGGACATCGTGACGGGCGGGCATTGTCAGGTGCGGCAGCACGGGCTGTGCCGGCTCGCTGCGGCCGGCGTCGATGCGGTCGAGCTCGCGCATGATGGCATCGGGTCCGAGATCGCTCAAAAGACCGAGCTGGAAGCGCCGCGAGGCCTGAGCGCGGCGGTCGGTCAGGTTGACGATAACCCCCTGGCTCGCGCCTTCGATTGCGGCGTGCGGAGCCTCGACAAAGCTCGCCAGTCCTTCCGACAGCCAGTGATAGCGCCGCGCCTGTCCGCGCTCGCCGTTCATGCCTTGCTGGACCACGGTCCACTTGCCCTCGGAAGTGACGATGAAGCCGTGCAGATAGAGGTCGAACCCGTCCTGAACGGCGGCGCTGTCGACCTTGGCAACGAGCCGGCTTGCCCTGGCAAGCGCTGCGCCGTCAAAGCCGCGCTTGTCACCGATCTCGGTCAGTTCATGCGGTGTTTGCCGCGATTGCCGGCCGCGCCCGCCGCACACATGAACCCCGAGTTCGTTCGAGCGCGGCGTCAAGCCGCGCTTGAGGGCACCGAGCACGCTCGTGGTGATGCCCGATGAATGCCAGTCCATGCCCATCGCGGCGCCGAAGGATTGGAACCAGAAGGGATGGGCGAGGCGGCGCAGAAATTCATCGCGGCCATATTCCAGAATGATGGCCTCGGTGATCACAGCACCAAGCCGGGTCATGCGCTCGCCGAGCCATCTCGGCACGCGCCCGCCATGAAGCGGAAGGTCGGCACTGCCCGCGCGATGGGCCATGATGTCAAGCCGGAGTGGGGGCCTGCGCTGGCAGAAGCGCTTGCTGCTTGAGCTCGCTCCACAGCGCGGAGGGAATCGGTTCAGCCATCAGGCGGGCATTCTCGCGCACCTTGTCCGGATGCTTGGCGCCCGGAATCACCGCCGCCACGACGGGGTGGGCGGCGCAAAACTGCAGGGCGGCGGCACGAATGTCGACACCATGGCGCCGGCACACGGCAGCGATGCGGTCGCGCTTGTCAATCATCTCAGCCGGCGCTTCGCGATATTCGAAGGTGCTGCCGCCGGCGAGCAGGCCTGAATTGTAGGGGCCGCCGACCACGACATGAACGCCGCGCTTCTGACAGGCGGGAAAGAGCTCGCCAAGGGCTGGCTGATTGAGCAGGCTGTAGCGCCCCGCAAGCAGAAAGATGTCGGGATCGGACTGCTGCAGGGCCCTGAGACAGGGCTCGATCAGATTGACGCCGAGGCCCCAGGCGCTGATCACCCTTTCCTCACGCAAGCGGGTGAGGGCGCGCGCGGCTCCCTCCATGGCGATCTTGAACAGGCCTTCCCACGCGTCGCCGTGATGGTCGGCCGCGACATCATGGATGTAGAGGATATCGATCTCGGCAAGGCCGAGCCGCTGGGTGCTGTCCTCGAAGGATCGCATCGTGCCGTCATAGCTATAGTCGTAACGGGGACGAAAGGGCAGGCCGTCGACGAAGGGCGGGTTCTCCGCCGCATCGGGGTCGGCGGCAAAGAGGCGGCCGACCTTGGTCGACAGCGCGAAATCGCGGCGCGGGCAGCGGCGCAGCACGTGTCCGAAGCGGTGCTCGGAGAGACCGCTGCCATAATGCGGGGCGGTGTCGAACAGCCGGACGCCGCTTTCCCAAGCAGCAAGCAGCGTCTGCTCGGCGGTGTGTTCATCGATCACGCCGAACATGTTGCCAAGCGGCGCACCGCCGAATCCGAGCGGTCCGGGAGCCTTGAAGCGGGACTGTGGCATGGTTGTCCTCATGCGCTGAAGGCCTGATCCTACCGCGCCTGCGCCGTCGTGCAACGGCTGCGACGGCGGGTGTTTTCGACGGATGGGCCGGGGGGCTGGAAGCCTCCCGACCTGCTCGCCGGATCAATCGCCGGTGCTTACATGGCCGCGTACAGGGTGGCGACCATCGGAGGTGAATTCGAGCGCGCCGCCAGCCTGCCGCGCCGTCGCGCCGCCCACGCCCTTGGCGACCGCCACCGCCTTGTGGACGGCGCCTTCCGCCGCACCCTTGAGGTTTATGACCGCGGAGCCGGCCGCACCGGCCAGCGTGATGACGTAGCGACCCTTCGGCAGGATGCCGAAATCGAAACTGCCGTCGCTTGCGGTGGTACGGGCGGCGACGCTGCCGCCGGGGTTGCGCCCGAGCTTGACATCGATGCCTTTGAGCGGCGCTCCGGCGAGCAGAGGCGCGGCCATCAATGCGAGGGCAATCAGCGACAAAACGGGGCGGAGCATCGGCTTTCTCCCTTGTTGCATGGTCAGCGGCGAGACGGCGGCCGCAATCGTGCGGCGGCAGGATAGACTTCGATCTGCGGCACCCAGCCCTTGCGGAGGGCCCGTTGCATTCCCTTCCAATAGCCCTCGGTGAGGAGATCGGGATGAGCCTCACGGAACACGCGACGGAGGCGCCGGTCGTCGATCATCAATCCGGGTTCCAGCTCCTCGGGGAGGAACACGATGCCGTCCTCGAAAACCCAGTCCGGCAGCATTTCCTCGCCATCCTCGCGTCCGGCATTGGTGAAAATGCGGATGTCGAGCAAGGGCTCGATGGCGTCGTAGTCGAAGAGGAAGACCTTGCCGAAGCGGCTGACGCCGTAGTTGCGGGCATCGAGATCTTTGTTGAAGATGTTGGCCGCGGCATTGTTCTTGATGCAATAACCGAGATTGATCATCGCCGTCTCGGCTTCAGCAGACTCGGCAGCCCGGAGGTAGAGCGGCAAGGGGACCATCTTGGTCTGTATGATCAGATGCTCGAATTTCAGATGGTCGCCATCGATCGACACGGTCTCGCCGGCAGCGCCGAGCAGCTCATCGGCAACATTCGGCGAGAACCAGAGCCGCGGCAGGCGCACGCGTTCGATGATGATGTTGTCGAGCATGGACCCGGTGCGGTTGATCTCATGGACGCGGCGGTATTTGGACAGGATGGTCGAGATGCCGGCGAAGCGGCCCCATTTGTATTGCGCGGTCGGATGATCGCGGATCGCCTTCAGCACATAGTTCGAATGGGGCGCCGAGAAGCCAATGGCAACGGTGCCCCGGAAGCCGGCGGCGGTCTCGAGCTTCTCGCGGGAGCCGGCAAATTCGCGGGCGAGCTCGTTGAGGACGGCATGCTTGCCGATGTGGTTGAAGCCGATCGTCGAATAATGGAGCCCGAGCGGCCGGCGCGGCATCAGCGCGTGCAGAAAAGCAGCGAGCTCGTGGTAGCGCATGCTGGTAACGTGAAAATTGGCGAGAGTCGATGAGAAGATGTTGTGGATCTCGGCTTCGCTCAACAGCACGGCATCACACTGGATGCCCTGCCGGGTGTTCTCGAACGCAATCACCAGGGGACGCGGGGCGCCGCTGTGCAGCAGGATTCGCCCGACGACATAGGCGCCGCGGTTGCGGAAGAAACCAGCATCGATCATCTCGAGTCCGGTGATGGCATTGCCGCCTGGAGGATCGAGGTCGAGCAAATGGTTGAGGCGGGCGGCGATCAGCGCGGCATCGGCTTCGAGCGACAAGAACGGCGCGGAAAAATCGGGAATGGCGAGGATCTGCTTGACGGTGTCGGCGGTCAGGCGCGGACCGCCGGACAGATGCTTCAGGATGAGGTCGAAGCGTCGGGCAGGGGCTGCCGTCCAGTCGACCGGCTGCCAGTCACCCCCCACCACGGTCCGGCGCATCGATTTGAACCAGGCCTCGGCCACATCCCGTTCGTAGCGGTCCTGGAGCAGAGGAAGATAAGCCTGCTCGATCTCGCTCCAATGGCGCTCGGAGGTGGCAAGCTCGGGCAGCGCTTCGGTGAGCCGGGCGCCGGCGGCCCGCATGGAGGTGCGGTAGATGGAAAGTCGGCGCCGCGACAGATAAAGGGAAAGGGAGACGGCGCGGGTCTCGAAAGCGTGCTGGGCGTGGTCGGGAATGGAACGGGCCTCGCGGTAATAGGCCTCGAATTCACCGATCAGAAAACGCGCCGCCAGCGCCAATTTGGCGCTCCTATGTTTTGCATTAACAATACTGATTATCAGCTCGTGCGAAGGGGCAGGAGCCATGCCAATTCCGGTTTGTCGATCGCCTGCGTCCAAAGCCTGCCGGCCATTCTTCACGAAAACATTTGCCAGTGACCGCGATCCACTGTCATTGATGCGATTGTAACAGTTTGATGACGGGGTCACGACGGCAATCCATGAAAGGCGATCACAGCCAGGGCGCCAGCGCCTTGCCGGCGGGGGGGCCCGGCAAAGCAGCCGCGGCATCGCCGGGGCGCCCCGGAATGCCACAGGCACGACGGGTGCTGGCACTCGCCGGCATCGCCCATGCGTTGCATGACGGCTATACCGACCTGATCTATGTGCTTCTGCCGGTGTGGCAGGCGGAATTCGCCCTCGGTTACGGCATGCTGGCAGTGCTGCGTGGGCTCTATGCCGGGGCGATGGCGGCCTTGCAGCTGCCGGCCGGCATGCTGGCGGAACGCTACGGCGCGCGCGTCGTGCTGGTCACCGGCACGGCGCTCGCGGCCATCGGCTATGCGATTGCGGGATTGCCTGCCGGGCTTCTCGGGCTGTGCGTCGGCCTCGGCCTGTCGGGAGCGGGATCGAGCACGCAGCATCCAATCGCCTCGACGGCGGTGGCGCGGGCCTATGGCGCGGAGGCGCGCGGCCCGCTCGGCACCTACAATTTCACCGGCGATCTCGGCAAGGCGGTGTTTCCGCCGCTGACGGCCCTGCTGCTCACGCTCGTGTCGTGGCGGGAATCGCTCGGCGTGCTGGCGCTGATCGGCCTCTCGGTCGCAGTGGTCCTCGGGCTGCTGATGCCGCCGATCTCCTTCAAGGCGCCGGATGAGGCCGGAAAGACCCAACAGGTCGCACGCAACGGCTTCTGGATCCTGTTCGCCATGGGAGTGCTCGACAGCGCGGTCAGGATGGCGCTTCTGACCTTCCTGCCGTTTCTGCTGCAGGCCAAGGGTGCATCGCTGCCGACTATCGGCTTCGCGCTCGCGGCGGTGTTCATCGGCGGTGCGGCCGGCAAGTTCGGCTGCGGACCACTCAGCAAAAAGCTCGGGGCAGTGCATACGGTCGTTCTCACCGAGGTCAGCACCGCAGTGCTGATCCTTCTCGTGCTGGCCATGCCGCTCACGCCGGCGCTGCTCATCATGCCGTTGCTCGGCTTCATGCTGAACGGCACGTCATCGGTGCTCTACGGCACCGTCCCGGAGCTCGTGCCGCCGCAACAGACGGCGCGCGCCTTCGCCGTGTTCTACACGGGCACGATCGGGTCAGGGGCGCTCACACCTATTCTTTATGGATTTGCCGGCGATGTCGTGGGGGCGCAATGGGCGACGGTGGCGACGGCTGTGACGGCGCTTGCGGTGTGTCCGTTGGCGTTCATGTTGAAGACAGGCAGTCGGCAGTAGGCAGGGCCGAACACCGTTCACTGCCTATTGCCTAATGCCTATTGCCTCCTACATAGAGGCTCCCGCCAATTGCCCGACAGGTGGATCATGATCGACGTCTATTACTGGGCCACGCCAAACGGCCACAAGATCACGATGCTGCTCGAGGAGCTTGGTCTCGAGTATCGGATCATCCCGATCAATATCGGTGCGGGCGATCAGTTCAAACCGGAATTCCTGGCAATTTCACCCAACAACCGCATTCCGGCGGTCGTTGATCACGCGCCGGCCGCGGGTGGAGCGCCGGTCTCGATCTTCGAGTCCGGTGCCATCCTGCTCTATTTCGCGGAAAAGACCGGGCGCCTGATTCCTGCCGACATCCGGGGCCGGGTCGAGGTGCTGCAATGGCTGTTCTGGCAGGTCGCCAATCTCGGACCGATGGCCGGTCAGAATGGCCATTTCAATGTCTATGCACCGGAAAAGCTGCCCTACGCCATGACCCGCTACGTCAACGAGACCAACCGGCTCTATGGCGTCATGAACAGGCGGCTGCGGGATCGCGACTTCCTCGCCGGCGGCTTTTCGATCGCCGATATCGCGTCCTATCCTTGGATCGTGCCGCATGCCGCCCATGGCCAGAAGCTCGATGAGTTCCCGCATCTCAAGCGGTGGTTCGAGACGATCAAGGCGCGGCCCGCGACCATCCACGCCTATGAGAGGGTGGCGCCAAGCTATTCCTCCTCCAGCACCATGAGCGAGGAGGCGCGAAAAATCCTGTTCAACCAGACGGCGGCATCGGTAGGCAGTAGGCAGTAGGCAGTAGGCAGTAGGCAGTAAGGGCGTCGCCCAGTGTCTATCGCCTAATGTCTACTGCCTTGTTCGAAGGGTCGGTCAATGCAAGCGGTTCTCCTCACCGGCCATGGCGGTCTCGACAAGCTCGAGGTGCGTCACGACGTGCCCCTTCCCGTTGCAGGGGCGCATGAGGTCCTGATCGAAGTCTCGGCCTGCGGCATGAACAACACGGATATCTGGGTGCGCGAGGGTGCCTATGGCACCGATGATGATCCGAGCGCGGTGTCGAGCTGGCGGCGCGGCGGTCTCGAGAACACGCTGTCCTTTCCGCGCATTCAGGGCGCCGACACGGTCGGGCGGATCGTCGAAGTCGGTCCAGGCGTGCCGCGGAGGCGGATCGGCGAGCGCGTCATGGTGGACTTCTCGATCTATAACGGCGATGGCGAGTCCCTGGCCGACATCGACTATATCGGCCATGGGCGGGATGGCGGCTATGCCGAGTTCATGGTGGCGCCGACCGACAATGCCTATGAAATCAAGGCGCCGCTGACCGATCCCGAGCTTGCGACGTTCTGCTGCGCCTATCTCACCGGCGAACACATGCTCGATCGCGCCAAGGTGCAGGCGGGCGAGCGGGTGCTGATCACCGGCGCCTCGGGCGGGGTCGGCTCGGGCCTGATCCAGCTCTGTCGCGCCCGCGGCGCCATCCCCTATGCCGTTGTCGGCCGCGGCAAGGAGCAGGCCGTCAGGGAGATCGGCGCCGAAGCGGTGATCACCCGCGAGGACGGCGATCTCGCCGAGCAGGTGCTCGCGGCGACGCTCGGCCAGCCGATCGACGTCGTTGCCGATCTGGTGGCCGGACCCCTGTTCGGGACGCTGATCAACCTGCTCAAGCCGGAAGGCCGGTACACCACGGCGGGTGCCATCGGCGGAGCGGTGGTCACGCTTGATCTCAGGACGATCTATCTCAAGCATCTGCAGCTCCACGGATCCTCGCAAGGCACGCGCTCGGCGTTCCGCCGGCTTGTCGGCCATATCGAGGAGGGCCGGGTGAAGCCGCTGCTATGGCAGACCTACCCCCTGTCGCGGATTCGCGAGGCACAAACCGCTTTTATGGCCAAGCACTTCGTCGGGAAACTGGTGATGCAGCCGGACCGCAAGTGGAGGGCAATCGGCAGTCCCGAGTGCTGAGCAGCCAGCCGGCAGCTGATGGACGTCGATCATGAGCGGTGCTCTTTGCCTACTGCCCATTGCCCAGCCGTGGTAAACTTGGCTGCCCGCCCGGTGTTGGCGCGGCGCAGAAACCGCCGGGGGCTGATCCCGAAGGAGGGACCCATGGCAACCTACATCATTCTCGCCAATTTCACCGATCAAGGGATTCGCAACGTGAAGGACACGGTCAAGCGGAGCGAGGCGTTCAAGGACATGGCCGGAAAGAAGGACGTGAAGGTGCGTGATCTCTTCTGGACGCTCGGGGCCTATGACATCGTCGCCATCGTCGATGCTCCCAATGATGAGGCCATCACCGGCATCGGGCTCACACTGGGCATGCAAGGCAATGTCCGTACACAAACCTTGCGGGCCTACAATGCCGGCGAGATCGGCAAGATTCTGGGCAAGGTCGGGTAGCCGAAAAGGGTATAGACCGCCTGATATTCCATCCCTCATGGCCGGCCCCCGAGCCGGCCATCCAGAGGATATCGCAGAAAAAAGCTGGATGGCCGCGTCAAGCCCCCCATGAGGGAAAGGAGATCGTGCTGTGCTCGTACAGGAGTCCTGAGCCGATTGCCCGTCGCTATTTGAAGTCCACCACCGTTCCCTTGCTGACCATTTTCGCGAGCGCCCGGGCGTCCCAGTTGGTCAGGCGAACGCAGCCATGCGAGGAGGTCTTGCCGATGGCGGCCGGATCCGGCGTGCCGTGAATGCCGTAGGTCTTGGCGGTGAGATCGATCCAGACGGAACCCACCGGATTGTTGGGACCGGGCGCGATCTTGAACTTCTCCGTCGTCTCGACACCCTTGAAGCTCAGGTCCTTGGGATCATAGTAGTAGGTCGGATTTTCGGCGACGGCCCGCACCTTGAAGCTGCCATCCGGCGCCGGCTTTTCCTTGCTGCCGACGGTCGCCGGATAGAAGGCGACGAGCTTGTCTTCCTTGTCGAAGGCGCGCACCGTCTTCTTTTTCTTGTCGACCTCTATTCTCGCGACCTTCTCGCCCTTGCGGTCATTGGCGAGCTTCGGCACCACGATCTTGGTGCCGGCCTTGCCGAAATCGGCACCGGGGTTCAATGCGCGAAGTACGGCTTCGTCCAGGTGGAACTTCTCCGCCAGAAGCTCCTCGGGGCCGCGGTAGGCGAGCTTGTCCAGCTTGGCCATGGCCTCGAGATCATCAGGAATGTCCTTCACGAACGGGCCCCTGACATCTTCCTCGGCGATGGTGTAGTCCTCGAGAGCCGGCTCGCCATCGGCCTCGGTGAGCTTTTTCCAGACCTCTTCGTCAAGCCGCCCGTCCGCCTTCATGCCGTTCTCCGCCTCATAGGCCGCAAGGGCCTGCAGGACGTTCGATCCGCGTCTGGCATCGATCAGCCCTGGCGAGAATCCTGCCCGGTCGAGCAGCACTTGAAGCTTCAGCATGAGCGGTGTCCGGCCGGCGGATCGCGCGGCCTGGCGCGAGACGGTTGCCTGATTGACCGCATCGGGAGAAAGGCGTGGCGAGCCGCCAGCCTGCGCTTCTGACAACGCCATGAGCGCGAGGAAGACTCCCGCCGTGAAATGCCGCAGTTTCATCGACGTCTTCTTTTCCCGTGACCGGCCACGATATAAGTTCCTGCCAATGAAAAAGATCCTGAAAACCTCCCAAGGATGATACCGCTTTCGGTCCTTGACCTTGCGCCGATCGTCGAAGGGGGCGATGCATCCGAGTCCTTTCGCAACTCGCGCGATCTCGCTCAGCATGCGGAAGGCTGGGGCTACCGCCGCTTCTGGCTGGCCGAACACCACAGCATGCCGGGCATCGCGAGTGCGGCAACGGCCGTGCTGATTGCCCATGTGGCGGACGCGACCTCGACCATCCGGGTCGGGGCCGGCGGGATCATGCTGCCAAACCATGCACCGCTGGTGATCGCGGAACAATTCGGCACGCTCGAGTCGCTGTTCCCGGGCCGCATCGATCTCGGGGTCGGGCGGGCGCCGGGCTCGGATCCCGTGACGGCGCGGGCGTTGCGGCGCAATCTCGACTCCAGCGTCGATCAGTTCCCGCGGGACGTTGTCGAACTCCTGGCATATTTTCGCGAACAGCAGCCGGGCCAGCTGGTCCGCGCCGTGCCGGGGGCCGGCCTCGATGTGCCGGTCTGGATACTCGGCTCTAGCCTGTTCGGGGCCCAGCTTGCAGCGGCCCTCGGACTGCCCTTCGCCTTTGCATCGCATTTCGCGCCCGCCCAGCTGATGCAGGCCATAACGATCTATCGCCAAGCCTTTCAGCCCTCGGAGCATCTGAGGCAGCCCTATGCAATGGCCGGGTTCAACGTGTTCGCTGCCGAGACTGAGAAGGAGGCGCAGCTCATCGCGACATCGATGCAGCAGGCCTTCGTCAACCTTCGGAGCGGGCGACCAGGCCGCCTTCAACCGCCAGTTCGGGATTATCTTTCGCGGCTCAGCCCGGGCGAAGCGGCGATGCTCGAGCAGGTCATGGCCTGCACCGCCATCGGCTCGTCAGGAACCGTGCGCCAGGCGATCGAGGGCTTCATCGCCCGCACCGGCGTCGACGAGCTCATCATCGCGTCGCAGATCTTCGATCACCGCAGCCGCTTGCGGTCCTACGAGATCACCGCTTCACTTTTTGCCGAGACTGAATGAGACAGGCACGAGACAAGCTTTTCAACTAAGCTTCCACCTTCCTCGAGCAGTGAGGGAGTGCGACGATGCGGTTCTCGCGAATGATCAACGTGGTCGGCGTCCATGCCGAGGGCGAGCACAATGAGGTGATCACCGGCGGAGTGCTCGATGTTCCGGGCCACACCATGTTCGAGAAGATGACCTTTCTCGAGACGCAGGCGGACGAGCTCAGGCAGTTTCTGCTGCACGAGCCGCGCGGGAAGGTGGCGCAATGCGTCAATCTCGTTCTGCCGTCGAGCAATCCGGCGGCAGTTGCCGGCTTCATCATTATGGAATCCGAATATTATGTCCCCATGTCCGGAACCAACACGATCTGCACGGTGACGGCGCTGCTCGAAACCGGAATGGTGCCGATGAAGGAGCCCGTGACTCGATTCACGCTCGAGGCGCCTGGCGGTCTCGTCGCCGTCGAGGCGCAGTGTCGCGACGGCAAGTGCGAGAGCGTGAGCTTCCGCAATGTGCCGGCCTTCGTGTTCGGGCTCAACAAGCCGGTCGAGGTTCAGGGTGTGGGCACGCTTATGGTCGATGTCGCCTATGGCGGGATGATCTATGCAATGGTCGATGCTGCGGCGCTCGGCATTGCGCTCGAACCCTCGGAGGCGCGCGACCTCGTCGATCTCGGCGAGAGGATCAAGCGCGCGGCCGCCCTGCAGATTCCCGTGGTGCATCCCGAGAACCCGGGCATTCACACCATCAATCAGACGCTGTTTGCCGGGCCGTTGCGCATCGAGAACGGTGTCAAGACGGCGAAGAACACCGTCATCGTATCGCCGGGCCGCCACGACCGCAGCCCGTGCGGCACCGGCACGACGGCTCGTCTCGCCATCATGCACATGAAGGGGCAGATCGGCATCGGGGAAACCTTCGTGCATGAGAGCCTGATCGGAACCCGGTTCGTCGGCCGGATCCTCGAGGAAGCCCGCATCGAGTCGATCATGACCGTGATCGTGTCGATCACCGGTCGGGCGTGGATCACGGCTTTCCACCAATATGTGCTCGACCCGAGCGACCCTTTTCCGACCGGCTACAAGCTCACCGACACCTGGCCGGCCGGCAGTTGAGGCACTGCCCGCCGGCCGACCCGGTCCGGCAATCTAAGCGGCCGCCGTCGGGAGGATGTTCTGGTTCATGTGGAAGACGTTCTGCGGATCATACTTGGCCTTGAGCTTCTGAAGCCGGTCGTGGTTGGCGCCATAGGCGGCGGCCACCGGATTGCCGGTTTCGTCATCGCCAAGGTAGTTCACATAGCGGCTTTCGGTGCTGAACGGCGACAGTGCGGCATAGGTTTCCCTGGCCCAGGAAACGCAGCGGGCGTTCGATGCCGCATCGAGCCATTCGGAAATAATCACCGCATTGTAACCCACCGAGCGATGGGGAAATGCCGTGGCATTGACCGGAATGCGCGTGGCGGCACCATGGAAATGCTCCATCAGCAGCTGTCCCATGGGGGTCGGGCAACGCGCGAAGCATTCGATCATGGCGCCGATGGTGTCGTCATCGAGGCGCTTCAGGAAGCTCGATTTCCAGTAGTTGAGGGCGCCTCTGGGATAGGCGTCATCGAGCATGCCGTTCAGCTCGGAATAGGAGCGCGGTCCGATCGTATCGAGGAGCGGCGAGCCGAAACTCTTGATCGGCGCGACGGCGGCCTTGGCGGTCTCGAGCGGACCGCAGTGACACATGGCGAGCACCGCGAGCTTGGCGCCGGAGCCGTCGGGGGCATGGACGAGGCCGCCGAAGACGGTCATCTCGTCCGGCAAGGAGGAGGATGTCAGGTCGCGGAAGAAGCGCAGCACGTCGCGAGCCCTGTCGAAGGGATAGGCGATCAGGCCGCCGGTAATCATCGGTCCGACCGGATGGAGACGGAACTCCAGCGAGGCGGCGACGCCGAAATTGCCGCCGCCGCCCCTGAGGCCCCAGAACAGATCGGCGTTCTCGTCGGCACTGGCATAGAGCAGTTCGCCATTGGCGGTGACGAGCTCGACGGACAGGAGGTTGTCGACGGCGAGGCCGTATTTGCTCATGAGCCAGCCCAAGCCGCCGCCGAGCGTGAGTCCGGCAATGCCAGTCGAGGAGACCACGCCGCCGGTGGTGGCGAGGCCATGCAGCTGTGTTTCACGGTTGAAGCCGGCCCAGGTCACGCCGCCCTGGGCGCGGGCGCTACGGGCATCCGGGTCGACGAACACGCCCTTCATCGGTGCGAGATCGACCATCAGACCACCATCGATGGTAGCACGTCCGGCAACGTTGTGGCCGCCGCCGCGCACAGCGATCTCGAGATTGAGCTTTCGTGCAAGCTCGATCGCGGCAATGATGTCGGCGACACCGCTGCAGCGGGCGATCAGTGCCGGGCGCTTGTCGATGAGACCGTTGTGGACGCGTCGCGCCGCCTCATAGCCGTCCTCATGAGGCTGGAGGAACAGGCCGCCGAAGTCGGGTGCGAGTTCCTTGACGCGGTCGTAAACTGCTGAAGCCGGCATGGGGGCCCATCCTTTCTCCCGAAATGATGGAGCGCAACCTGCCCGCGCCGTTCAGAATGGAATCTGAACGCCGCATTCATCCCGCATTCACCCTGCGTTGAACTCTCACCGTCATGCTCTTGAGCGGACCGTATTCATCGGCCTCGACCCTGTTCAGACAGCGATCGCAGGGAATGAAGCAGCGGATGCCGCTGCGCTCGCAGGCTGGCATGCAGGCTGGACAGTTGCAGACGTCCGACTCATGATCGTGCATTGCTCGATGGCTCCCCGGCCGATCAACCTCAACGCCCTCGTCAATCGCATCAAATCCACATGGGCGCTATCGGCGTCGCGAACGGGGTGTCGGAAATGCGAATGAGCGGGTTGGCGCAGAGGCCCGCTTGCAGCTAAGCTTGCCGTCAAAAAGGGCGCGGAGGAACCATGAGCATGCGACTGCAGGGCAAATCCGCACTCATCACCGGCGCCGCTCGGGGGATCGGGGCTGCACTCGCCACGGCGTACGTCCGAGAAGGGGCGACAGTGGCGATCGGCGACATCGATCATGCTCGCGCCTCGGCGACGGCCTCGGAGATCGGCGAGCAGGCCTATGCCGTCCGGCTCGACGTCACCGACGAGAGCTCGATCGATGCGGCGGTCGCCGCGGTCGTGGCGCGGGCAGGCGCGCTCGATGTCCTGATCAACAACGCCGCGGTGTTCGATCTCGCTCCCCTTGTCGAGATCACGCGGGCAAGCTTCGAGCGGTTGTTCCGGATCAACGTGGCAGGGACGCTCTTCACGATGCAGGCCGCCGCCCGCCAGATGATCGCGCAGGGGCGAGGCGGCAAGATCATCAACATGGCCAGCCAGGCGGGACGGCGTGGCGAGCCGCTGGTGGCGGTCTATTGCGCCACCAAGGCGGCGGTGATCAGCCTGACGCAGTCGGCGGGGTTGGGCCTGATCCGGCACGGGATCAATGTGAATGCCATCGCGCCCGGCGTGGTCGCGGGCGAGCATTGGGATCACGTCGATGCGCTCTTCGCGAAGCATGAGAACCGGCCCATCGGCGAGAAGAGGCGCCTGGTCGGGGAAGCGGTGCCATACGGCCGCATGGGCGTTCCGGAAGATCTAACCGGGATGGCGGTGTTCCTCGCCACATCGGAGGCCGACTATATCGTCGCCCAGACCTACAATGTGGACGGTGGCCAGTGGATGAGCTGAGGGCGATACGATGGGCAGAGCGGTGAACACGGCGACGGCCGAGGTCTTCGGGTGGGTGGACGAGCGGATGCAAGACCTCTCCGCCTGGAGCGCAACGATCTGGGACTTCGCCGAGCCGGCCTTGCGCGAATATCGCTCGGCCGCCTGGTATGTCGATCGGCTGAAGCGCGAGGGCTTTGCGGTCGAGGCCGGCACCGGCGGCATGCCAACGGCATTTCGGGCGGAATGGTCGAACGGCAGCGGTCCGCGCATCCTGACCTATGCCGAATATGATGCGGTCCCCGGCAACTGCCAGGCGGCAACGACGCGCAAGCAGCCGCGGGCCGGGTTGTCGCCGCATGCCGCCGGTCATACCGATCCCCATTCGGCGCACGGCATTTCATCGCTCGCCGGCGCGCTTGCCGCCAAAGCCGTGATGGCCCGCCATGGCCTCAAGGGCACGATCGTCTTCTTCGGCGAGCCGGCCGAGAAGCTGCGGCTGTCCAAGCCGGTCCATGCGGCAAAGGGCTATTACGAAGATCTCGATGCGGCGATCAGCTTTCACCCGGCCTACATGCTGCCGCTCGTCAATACGGCGCGCTTCGATACCCATTGCGGCGCCGGTTATGCGGCCGTCTACAGCTTCGAATGCGGCGAGCCGGAACAGTGGCTCGCCGGTCAACAGAGCGGTCCGATCCCGGTGAGCCATGTGGCCGCGCGGGCGCCAGGCGCGACCGACGCCCTGTTCCACATGTTCGCCCTCACCAAGCAGACGCAGTCGAACATGCTGCCCTTCACGCAAGGATGGTCGATCAGCGAGGCAGTGCTGACGGCCGGGCAGGCCACCGCCGACAACCTGCCGGCCCAGCTCGCCGAGATACAGTATTTCTGGCGGACTCCAACCATTGCCATGGCGGAGCAGGTCGGGCGTGTTCTCGACCATAATGCGCAATGCGCTGCCAGCGCGGCGCATTGCAGCTGGCGGCGAACCTGGGTGAGCAAGTCGCGGCCGGGGCTCGCCAATCACGTTCTTGCCGAGGCCACCTATCGCAACATCGTGCTCGCCGGTCCGCCACGCTTCGAGGGCGAAGCCATTCGGCTGGCGCAGGCGATCCAGGCCGAACTCGGGCTTGAGCCGATGGCGAAGCCCTACAGCCCGGTCGCCGAGAGCACCATTTCGCCACAGGAGGCGGAAGCCGTCCTGCGGCAGGACATGCCGCCGTCGCAGCTAAACATGACCTCGGACGACTATACGGAATATTGCTGGCATTGTCCGACCGTGCGCTTCTACATCGGGCGGCCGATGCTCGAGGCGCCACCGGGCTTTGCTTATCCTGCATGGGCGATGAACGCGCTCGGGGGTTTGCGACCATGCATCGATCCGATGATCCGCACGGCGGCCAAGGTGGTCGGTGCGACGGTCGTCGACCTCATGAGCGATGCCGATCTTCTCGGACGCGCGCGACAGGAATGGCAGGAGCGCACCGGCGGCATCGGCGGCAGCCGCTGGATTGCCCCGCTCCTGCCAAGCGACTTTCGCGTTCCCAACGATTTCCGCTGGCCAGAATACATCAGCACGGCACGCGGCATGGAATGGTGGATTCCGACGCGCTCAGGAGACCCACAATGATCTTTCGCCAGCGCCAGGGGCCGCTGGTGCATTGAATTGCTGTATCGTCCGGGATTGGAGCATGCTCAAGCCGTACCCGTCAGCCGAGCCGAGATCATGGACACCGTCACTGTCAATCGCCGTCGTCTGCTCGTCCTGAGTGCGACCGCGACTCTTGCGTTGTCGTCGCGACCGGCGTCGTCGCAGTCTGCGGACGAGACGATCGTTCCCTTCACCTATCACGCCGAGGATGCGGCACTGCTGGATCTCAAGCGCCGTCTTGATGGCACGCGCTGGCCCGAGCATGAAACTGCTGAGGGCTGGGAACAGGGGCCGCCGCTCAGCGCCATGCAGGAGCTCATTGCCCATTGGCGCAGCACCTATGACTGGCGCAAATGCGAAAGCGAGCTTGCCGGGTGGCCACAGTTCAAGACGTCGCTCGACGGTCTCGGCATTCATTTCATTCACGTTCGCTCGCGCCACGCCGATGCCCTGCCGATCATCCTGACCCATGGCTGGCCGAGCACCGTTCTCCTGTTTCGCCACGTGATCGCGCCATTGACCGATCCGACAGCGCATGGCGGCACCGCGGCGGACGCGTTTCACGTTGTCATTCCCTCGCTGCCCGGATTTGCGTTTTCGGACAAGCCGAGCACGGGCGGCTGGAACGCCAGGCGGACGGGGCGGGCATGGGGTGCGCTGATGCAGCGGCTTGGCTATCGGCGCTATGTTGCGCAGGGAGGCGATTGGGGGGCGTTCGTCACGACGGCGATGGCGCAGCTGGCAGTGCCGGGGCTGGCAGCGGTCCACCTCAATTTTGCCCAGACCGTTCCTGACGTGATCCCGGCAAAACTGCTGCCAGATCAGAAGCGTGCCGTCGATGCGCTGACATTCTTCCGCGAGAAGGGTTCGGCCTATTTCCAGCTCCAGTCGACGCGGCCACAGATGATCGGCTATGCGCTTGCCGACTCGCCGGTGGGGCAAGCGGCCTGGCTCTATGACATCTTCAATGGGGGGACCGGCTCCACCGGCCATCCGGAGCAATTTCTCAGTCGCGACGACATGCTCGATGAAATCACCTTGTATTGGTTGACCGATACCGCAGCATCCTCGGGGCGGTTCTATCTCGAGCAGGCTCACGCCATGGGCAAGCACAACAATCCAGGCCGGGTCGACCTGCCGGTCGGCGTCAGCGTCTTCCCGCACGACCTTCCGGCAGCGCGCAGCTGGGCACCCTCGGTCTATCCCAAGCTCTTCTATTGGCACGAACTCGACCGGGGCGGTCACTTCGCATCGCTCGAAGTCCCGCAACTTTTCACCGAGGAATTGCGTCGCTGCTTCCGCTCGTTTCGCCGTAGCTGATCAGGGCGCGGACTCCGGACTTTTTCGAGCACAAAGGGAAATCGTCCTGTGCTCGAAAAGTGTCTGGGCCCTACTCACCAATCACCGGTGATCCTCCAGCCGCCGTCGATTGCTCAGGCAGCCTTGCGCTTGCGGGCGGCGGGACGGCGCTTCGGCTTGGTCCGAGAAGCCTTGGACTCCTTCATGCTCGCCCGCAGCGCTTCCATGAGGTCGATGACATTGCTCGGGCGCTCGGCAGGCTCGGGCCGTTCGATCGTGTGGCCCTTGGCCTTGCGCTGAACCAGCTTCTTGAGGGCGATCTCATATTCATCCTTGAAGCGGCTCGGGTCGAATTTGGTGGCTTTCTTTTCCAAGATGTGGGTGGCGAGCTCCACCATGTCCCTGCTGATGCGGGGCGAGGGGATGTCGGCGAAATAGTCGCTCTCGCTGCGCACCTCGTAGTCGAACCGCAGGGTGGTGCCGAGCAGACCCTTGCCCAAGGGCTCGATCATGATGATGTGCTCGCGATTCACCATGACGATCTTGGCGAGGGCGACGCGGTCCTGGTCTTTCATGGCGTCGCGAATGACCACGAAGGCCTCGGCACCGGCCTTGTCGCTGGGTGCGATGTAATAGGGCTTGTCGAGATAGCGCTTGTCGATGTCCGACTTGGGCACGAAGCCCTGGATATCGATGGTGCGGGTGCTCTCGATCTGGACCGCTGCGAGCTCCTCGTCGTCGATCGGCACATAGCGACCCTTGCTCAGCTCGTAGCCGCGCCCTTTCTGTTCCTTCGGGACAGGCTTGCCGGTCTCCTCGTCCACCATCTGCTGGCGCAGGCGGTTGCCGGTCTTGATGTTGATCTGGTGAAAATGCGTCTTCTCCGATTGTGACGTGGCCGGATACAATTCGACCGGGCAGGTCACGAGCGAAAGGCGGAGATACCCTTTCCAATAGGCGCGCGGCATCGATGCTACTCGTCAATTGACCAAGCAGCAAAGAACGCCGGTTTGCGCCGTTCGGTTCCGATGTGCCCTTCGGCTTAGCGGCGATGCCGTTGCCGCATCGGCGGTTTCAAACTAGCATCGCTGCCGCAACCAACGACAGATAAATTGCGGAGGACAGGAAAATGAGGGCATTTCTCGGCGCGGCGTTAAGCATCACGGCCCTGGTCGCGGCCTCGCTGGCGACGGGCGCAGCGGCGGCCGATCGGCTGGAGACCATCAAGGCGCGCGGAAAAATTCTCGTCGGGACGGGCAGCACCAATCCGCCCTGGCACTTCAAGGACGACCAGGGAAATCTGGTGGGCTATGACGTCGACATGGGTCACATACTGGCCAAGGCGATCTTCGATGACCCCTTGAAGGTCGAATATGTGGTCCAATCCTCGGATTCGCGCATTCCCAATGTGCTGACCGACAAGGTCGACATCACCTGCCAGTTCATGACGGTGACGGCCGGGCGCGCGCAGCAGGTCGACTTCACCATTCCCTATTACCGCGAGGGCGTGGGCCTGCTCCTGCTCAAGAACGGCAAGTACAAGAGCTACAAGGATCTGAAGGAGGCCGGCTCGTCGGCAACGGTCTCGGTGCTGCAGAACGTCTATGCGGAGGAGATGGTCCATCAGGCGCTGCCCGAGGCCAAGGTCGATCAATATGACAGCGTCGATCTCATGTACCAGGCGCTCAACTCCAATCGCGCCGATGCGGCGGCGACCGACATGTCGTCTGCCAAGTGGTTCGCGCTGCAGAAGCCCGATCAATATATCGAGGGCGGCTATGGCTGGAACCCGCAGACCTACTCCTGTGCCGTCAAGAAGGGCGATCTCGAATTCCTGCATTTCGTCGATATCGCTTTCCGCGAGGCGATGTCGGGGGTGGACTTCCCGACCTTTGCGGCGTCTTTCAAGAAGTGGTTCGGCGAGGAGCCGCCGGCGCCGAAGGTGGGCTTTCCGGGGGAGCTGAGATAGGCGCAGCCTTCACCGATCGCCGAACGAAATGGGCTATGCGCTCGACTTCAGTGCCGTGCTGCGCGGCCTCGATCAGCTCCTGTGGGGGCTCGGCCTTGGCCTTACCATGGGATTGGCGGGACTTGCGGCGGGCTCGGTGATCGGGATCATCGCCGCGCTCGCGCACGTCTTCGGGCCGAGGCCTGCCCAGACGATGGTCAGGCTCTATGTCGGGTTCATCCGCAACATGCCGATCCTGGTGCTGGCCTTGTTCGCCTATTTCGCGCTGCCGCAATTCGGCATACGGTTCAGCAACATCACCACCTTCGCGGCGGTGCTCGCGATCTATGCCGGGGCCTATCTCACCGAATCGTTTCGGGCGGCAATGATCACGGTCCCGCACGGCGTGCTGGACGCCGCTCGATCGATCGGGCTCACCGGCACCGGCATGGCCCTCCACGTCGTCCTGCCGATCGCGCTGCGCAATGCGCTGCCAAGCATCGGCAACAATTTCATCTCGCTGTTCAAGGACACCTCGATTGCCGCCGTCATCGCAGTTCCCGAGCTCACGTTTCAGGCACGCAAGATCAATAATGAGAGCTTCAGGGTGATCGAGGTGTGGCTCGCGGCAAGCTTCCTCTATGTGGCGACGTGCGCGCTGATCGCGATCGCGCTTCGGCGGCTCGAGGCCTGGTTCCCGAAATTCTAGGACAAGAGGCATGCAGAGCTTTCTCGACGTTCTCGCCTCGTCCTCCGGTGTGCTGCTCAACGGGCTCATGATCACCATCGCGGTGTCGGCCATCGCCGTTGCCACGGGGATCGTGCTCGGCGCGGTGTTCGGCCTTGCCCTCACCTATGGGGGCGCCGTGGTGTCCTTTCCGGCGAGAATGGTGGTCGACATCGTCAGGGGCACGCCGGTGCTGGTGCTCATCCTGGCCTGCTTCTACATGCCAGCCGGCATCGGGCTCAGCCCCGGCCCGCTGACGGCGGGCGCCTTTGCGCTTGCCGTGTTCTGCGCTGCCCATATCGGCGAGACGCTCAGGGGAGCATTCTTGGCAATACCCTCGGCGCAGACCGATGCGGCGAGCGCGCTCGGCCTGACCTTCGGCCAGACGCTCGGCTATGTGCTGGTGCCGCAGGCGGTGCGTCAGATCGCGCCCAATCTCGTCAACACCGCGGTCGAGATCGTCAAGGCGTCATCGCTGTTGTCGGCCATCGGGGTGGGCGAGCTGCTGCTCACCACCCAGGAGATCATCGGCCGGTCGTTCAAGACCATGGAGTTCTATGCTCTTGCCGGCGGTCTCTATCTCGCCATCAATCTCGTCATCGCGACGGGCGGGGCGTGGCTCGAGCGGCGCTACAGGCTGCGCTAGGGGGGCATTTGGAACCGATCCTCACGATCAGGGATCTCGTCAAGACTTTCGGTTCCCATACGGTGCTGCAGGGGATCAATCTCGATGTTCATGCAGGGGATGTGGTGTCGCTCATCGGTGCGAGCGGTTCCGGCAAGACCACGCTGTTGCGCTGCGTCGACCTCCTGGAGCAGTTCGATGCCGGCGAGATCCGGCTCGACGGCGAGCCCATGGGGTATCGGGTGGAAGCCGGCAGACGGATGCGGCTGAAGGGACGGGAGCTCGCCCGGCAACGATCGCGCATGGGGATGGTGTTCCAGAGCTTCAATCTCTTTCCGCATCTGACGGCTCTGCGCAACGTGATGCTCGGATTGACCAAGGTCAGGCGTCTGCCCGTGGCCGAGGCGCGCAGCATCGCCGAACACTGGCTCGACCGGGTTGGACTTGCGGGACGCCGCGACTATTATCCATCGGCCATCTCCGGCGGCCAGCAGCAACGCGTGGCAATCGCCAGGGCGCTCGCCATGGAACCGCGCTTGCTGCTGCTCGACGAAGTGACCTCGGCGCTCGATCCCGAGCTGGTGCAGGAGGTGCTGGTGACGATCCGCAGCCTTGCCGAGACAGGGACAACCATGCTGATCGTGACGCATGAAATGCGCTTCGCCCGTCAGGTCTCGACGCGGACCGTGTTCATGGATCATGGCGCCATCGTCGAGGAGGGCGAGCCGGCGGTCATTTTCGGGCAGCCAGAGAGCCGGCGGTTGCGGGAATTCCTGTCGAGCATGTCGCAGTAGATCATGATTGTTTCGAGGTCGAGCAAGCCGTTGCACAACGTGACGGCCATGAGGGAGAGAAGTCGGGAGGGGTTCCAGTGTCGCGTTTATTCGTTTGGATGAGTGCCGGGTCGCTGCTGGGGGCGAGCGTGGGTGGGCTCGCAATCCCGGCGCATGCGGCAGCGCTTTCCACCTGCGTTGCCACGATCGAGAACGAGGCCGTTGCGGCGGGCATCGACAGGGGGCTGGCGGCACGGGCGCTTGCGGACGTCACCTTCGATGAAAAGGCGGTCCGCTTCTCGCGCACGCAGCCCGAATATCGCACGCCGATCTGGGACTACATGGCCTTCCTGGTCGATGGCGAGCGCATTGCGACAGGCCAGGCAATGCTCAAGGAGCATGGCAGCACGCTCGCGGCGGTGGAGCGTGCCTATGGCGTGGACCGCCATGTCATCGCGGCGCTGTGGGGCGTCGAAAGCGATTTCGGTCATGAGAAGGGAGAGTTCTTCCTGCCGCATGCTCTTGCCAATGTGGCTTGCGCCGGGCGCAAGCCCGTCTTCTTCAAGCGCGAGCTGATCGAGGCGTTAAGGATCGTGCAGCGGGGCGATCTCAAGCTTGCCGATCTCAGGGGGTCGTGGGCCGGCGCGTTCGGACAGACGCAGTTCCTGCCCAGCACCTATCGGCGGCTGGCGGTCGATTTCGACCATGACGGGCGTCGCGATCTGGTCCATTCAGTGCCCGATGCGCTCGCCTCGACGGCGAATTTTCTGCGCAAGTCGGGCTGGATGCCCGGGCAGTCATGGGGCTACGAGGTCCGCCTCCCGGCGAATTACCACGGTCCTTCGGGACGCACCCGCAGGGCGCCGGTCACGGCCTACGCCAAGCTGGGCATCACCCGCACCGACGGCACGCCGCTCCAAGGCAGCGGCAGGGCCGGTCTCATTCTGCCGGCCGGCCCCAAGGGTCCAGCCTTCCTGGTCTTCGGCAATTTTGATGCGCTCTATGCCTACAACAATGCCGAATCCTACGCTCTGGCGATTTCGCATCTGTCCGATCGCCTCAAAGGACGGCCGGCGCTCGCGACGCCATGGCCTACTGACGATCCGGGCCTGTCGCGGCGCCAACGGCGCGAGCTGCAAAGCCTGCTCATCGCCCGCGGCCACGATATCGGCGATGCCGATGGCCGCATCGGTCCGGTCACCGTCGCGGCAATCAAGAAAGTGCAGCAGGAACTCGGCATGAAGCCCAATGGCAGGCCGAGCAGCGCGCTCTACAAGGCTATGGGCGGCCATTGAGAGCTTCAGAATTTTCAGCAAGTGTGCGGTTCCTCACAGACGCGCCCATGGCGGATTGCCATTCTGGCGCAGTCGGGGCCTCCAGTCGGATGGAGGCTGACATGAAAGACGACGACAACGACTATTGGGACCACCACCAGAGACCAAATCTGCAAGAAATGATCTGCGCCTGGGCGATCGTGCTCGCTCTGGCGTTCATCTTTGCTGCTGCCGAGCTCGTCTGGCCAAGCCAGCCGGCACCAATCGGGCTCGCAGCAGTCGACGGCGATGTTGCTGTCAGGGCACGGCGGGCCTTCGACAGGGAAAAGGTCGACGACGTCGAGCCGGTGCTGGACGGATCCGGGGCCGATGACATCGATCCCCGGCAGATCGCGTTGGAACGGTGATCGGCCGGCTCGCCCTCGCGAGGAGAGCAACGGGGATTTCGGGCTGTCGACCGTCGTTCACGGCGCTTGACAGCCCGCGACGATTGCGATCAGAGTCGGGGCATGGGGTCGGCGATCACCCCACAAGGCGACATGCCGAAGCATCGCGTTCCCCGTATCACCATGGAGGGACGCAGCATGTCGTCACCGAACACGATCTCTCCCGACAAGCTCAACCGTCTGATCGGTCTACCGCATTGCCCGCGGCTCCTCGATGTGCGCCTGGAAGACGATTTTGCCGCCGACCCCGTGCTCATTCCAGGCTCGGTTCGGCGCAACCCGCACGACGTCGAGGCATGGGCGCAGGCGATCGGCGATGAGGCGGTGGTGATCTGTCAACGCGGCGCCAAGATCAGCCATGGAGTTGCTGCCTTGCTTCGTCACCACGGGACGGAAGCCACCGTGCTGGAGGGCGGCATGGAGGCGTGGCGGGCGGCGGGCCATGTGGCGGTTCGCGCCGATCGGCTGCCGTCTCGCGATCAACGTGGTCGCACCCTCTGGGTCACCCGGTCGCGGCCGAAGATCGACCGTATTGCCTGTCCGTGGCTCGTGCGACGCTTCATCGATCCCGATGCGGTGTTCCTGTTCGTGGCGCCCTCCGAGGTCAAGGCGGTCGGCGAGCGGTTCGGAGCGGCACCGTTCGATATCGAGGATACGTTCTGGAGCCACAGGGGCGAGACGTGCACGTTCGACACCATGGTTCACGAGTTCGGGTTGACCTTCGATGCGATGCTGCGGCTGGCCGGCATCGTGCGCGCGGCGGATACGGCGAGGCTCGACACCGTCCCGGAAGCGAGCGGACTTCTCGCCGTGTCGCTTGGCCTGTCGCGCATGTTCGCAAAGGATCTCGAGCAGCTCGATGCCGGCATGCTGGTCTATGACGCGCTCTACCGCTGGTGCCGCGATGCGACGGATGAGACACACAATTGGCCGGCGGGCAAAGCCAAGGTCTAAAGCCGATGTATGGCAACCATGCGTCGGGCCGTGAAGAGATCGCAAAGCCGAGCTTCGGCGAGGCCGCCAGGGTGTGGTCCACCCTCGGCGTCCTCTCGTTCGGCGGGCCGGCGGGACAGATCGCCCTGATGCAGCGCATGCTGATCGACGAGCGGCGTTGGCTGACACAGGATGAATTTCTTCATGCGCTCAATTTCTGCATGCTGCTGCCGGGCCCCGAAGCGACGCAGCTTGCGACCTATGTGGGATGGCGGCTGCATGGCTGGCGCGGCGGGCTGACCGCAGGGCTGCTGTTTGTGCTACCCGGCGCTCTCGTCATCCTGCTCCTGTCGATGCTGTACGCGGCCTATGGGCAGCTGCCGCTGGTCGCGAACCTTTTCTTCGGCATCAAGGCGGCGGTTCTGGCCATCGTCGTCGAGGCGCTGCTCAGGGTCGCCCGTCGCGCCTTGAAGCTCACGAGCGACTGGTGGATTGCCGCCGTCGCTTTCGCGGCTCTGTTCCTGTCCAAGGTCCCGTTTCCGGTGGTGGTCTTCGCGGCGGGGCTGCTCGGGGCTTTCCGAGCGTCGCCGAGGGGACCGATCGTCTCCGACGCGCGCGGGGCGCAGCATGTCTGGACCGTGCTGACGGCCGTGGTGTGGGGCCTGCTGTGGCTTGGTCCGGTTGCGCTGCTGATCCTGATCCTTGGAACGCATCACGTCTTCAGCGCCGTGGCGCTGTTCTTCTCCAAGCTTGCGGTGGTGACGTTCGGAGGTGCTTATGCAGTCCTCGCCTATATGGCGCAGCAGGCGGTCGAGACCTATGGTTGGCTCAGCGCCTCCGAGATGGTCGATGGATTGGGTCTCGCCGAGACAACGCCCGGGCCGCTGATCCTGGTGACGGAATTTGTCGCCTATCTGGCCGGTCACCGGCTTGCCGGAGGGGTCATGGGCGGCATTGCGGCGGCGGTGATCGCGCTGTGGGTCACGTTCACGCCCACCTTCCTGATGATTTTTGTGGCGGCGCCCTATATCGAGCGGCTGCGCACCCTGCCGTGGCTCGCAGGAGCGCTGTCGGCGATCACGGCGGCGGTGGTCGGGGTGATCCTGAACCTGACCGTCTGGTTCGCCGTCCACGTTCTGTTCGGGCGGGTGCATGAGGTGACGCTCGGGCCGATAAGAGCGACGCTGCCGGACATCGCCTCGGCCAAGCTGTCATCGATTCTGCTGCTTCTTTTCGCGGGGCTTCTCCTGTTCGGGCTGCGTCTCGGGATCGGATGGACCCTGGTGATCTCGGCCGGCCTTGGCCTCGCCTTCCAGACGCTCAGCTGAAATTGCCGGGAACCTCCGGCGAAAGGGCGCATCTAACGACTGTTCGACAGTTGGCCACCATGCACACACGACCTCTCGAAAGCCGATGGAATATTCAGGAACCCGACCTCATCGCCGGCGCGATCCGGAAGGAGGATGGCGCGGTGCGCGAGCTGATCCGCCGCTATAATCAGCGGTTGTATCGCCTGGCGCGGAGCATCGTGAAGGACGACGATGAGGCCGAGGAGGTGTTGCAGGAGGCGTATTTGCGCGCCTTCAGCCAGATTTCCGCCTTTCGCGGCGACTCGACGCTCGGCACCTGGCTCGGACGCATCGTGCTGAACGAGGCCCTGGGGCGGCGTCGCCGCCACCGACCAAGCGTCGAATTGACCGATGCTTCGCAGGTGATCCCGTTCCCGAACGGCAATCCGTCAATCGATCCGGAGCGTTCCGTGGCCCAGCACGAGATCCGCAAGCTTCTGGAGCGGGCTATCGATCAGTTGCCGGACGATTTTCGCGCCGTGCTGATTGCCAGAGCCGTCGAGGGCCTGAGCACGAAGGAAACGGCGGAACTGCTCGAGCTGAATGCCAAGACGGTGAAGACCCGTCTCCACCGCGCCCGCAATCTCGTCAAGCAGGCACTTACCGACCAGATCGGTGCGGCCTTTACCGAGACCTTTCCCTTTGCCGGCCGGCGCTGCGCCCGGCTTGCCGACAGCGTCGTGGCGCACCTCAAATCCAATCAATGGAAGGAAGAAAACTCATGACACTTCGTCTTGCGGCTCTGACATCGGCTATGCTGCTCCTCGCCACCGGCATCGCGACGGCGCAGGACAACAAACCGACCGACCCCCAGATCGCCCACATCGCCTATACGGCAGGCCAGATCGACATCGAGGCCGGCAAGCTTGCGCTCAAGAAATCCAAGAACAAGCAGGTGCGCGATTTCGCGGAGGACATGGTGCGCGACCACACCGCCGTCAACGCCAAGGCCCTGGCGCTGGTCAAGAAGCTCAACGTCACGCCGGAAGACAATCCCACCAGCAAGGCCCTGCTCGATCAAGCCAAGAAGGAGCATGCCGCGCTTTCGAAGCTTAACGGCAAGGCTTTCGACAAGGCCTATGCGGCAAACGAGGTCGCCTACCACAAGACTGTCAATAGCGCGCTCGAGACGACGCTCATCCCCTCGGCCAGCAACAGCGAACTCAAGGACCTGCTCGGCACCGGCCTCAAGATCTTTCAGGGCCATGAGCAGCATGCGGAGCATCTGGCCGCGGAGATGAAATAATTGGCGCCGATCGGGCGGGTGCTGGTCGTTGCGCTGCTGGTGGCCGGTGCGCCGACAGCTGAAGCGGAAACGCTGCGTATCGAGCTGAACAAACTCACCTTCACGCCGCTCGAGAGGCAGGCGCATGTGGGCGACACGATCGAATGGGTCAACAGCGATTTCGTCGCCCACACCGCGACCGCAAGGGATCACAGCTTCGATGTGATGCTGGAGCCGGGCAAGTCTGGCCGATACACGGTGCACAAGACCGGAGCAGTGAATTATTACTGCCGCTTCCACCCCAACATGACAGGCCGAATCACGGTCGGCGAATGATCGCGCCGAGGCGCGCCGAACTTGGTCAGTCGAGTTCCCCCATCGCCTCCTCGCCGCCCACTGCAAAAGCAGCGTCGGGGTCGCCGGTATGGCCGTAGCTGGACCAGGCGGCGAAGCCCAGCCGACGCAGAATCTCGGGCGGACAGCGGGCCATGACCTCCGGGCGCAGGCCGCGGGCATAGTTCTCCAAAGGACGGAATTGCGGACCGCAGCCGACGGTGGTGATGCCGTAGCGCGCCGACGTGGAGCGGTTGGGGGCGGCACTGTGCCAGAGCCGTGCATCGAAGGCGAAGGCGGTTCCGGCCGGGCCTTCGGCCGGAACCGAGGCGATCTTGTGGGGAACGGAGGGATCGGGCTGAGCGCCGCTCAAATGGCTCCCCGGCACGATCCTGGTTGCGCCGTTGTCGGCGGTGAAATCGGTGATCATCCACATGACATTGGCGGCGGCAATCGGCGCGATCGCATGATCAGCGGGAGAGGGATCCACTGCGGAACCGCTGTTCCGCCGGGCGTCGGCCGGACGGGGCGCCGGCTTTCCCGGATGGTGCGGCGCAGGCATCCACCATTGGTCGGTATGGAGCGGCATCGTGCCGGAACCAGGGTGCTGGATCTGCGCGTCGACGCAGGAGATCAGGTAATCCGGGCCGAGCAGGTGCTCGATCAGCGACATGCATAGCGGCTCGCGCACGAGGTCAAGAAAGATCTCGCCCTTGTTGAGCAGCATGCCGACCCATTGGCTCACCGGATCGGTGTTGGCGGGATTCTTCTTGTTGTGCAGCTTGCGCTCGGCGGCCGCCTGGCGGAACAACCGATCCTGCACAGCCTTGAGCCTTTCTGCATCGAGAGCGCGCGCGATGAGGCAGTAGCCGAAGATCGCGAGATCGCTCTTGAGCTGCTGCTGATCGCGGGTCGGCCGCGGCAGGCTCGCCGGACGGGCAGGGCGGTTCTCCGAATGAGCAGACATGCCAGACATGCGGCCGATCCTCCAAGGTTTTGGCCGCTAGTCTATGCCGATCCGCGGAGCCGGCAAAGGAACGTGCAGGGGGCCGACGCTTACGGCTGGCGAATGAGCCGCGCGCACACCGAACGGGGCTTGGAGCCGGTCTCGCTGTAACAGTAGTCGAGCGTGTTCTGGTCGATCAGGCCGAAAATATAGGTGCCTTCCTCGTCCGAACCCATGATCAAGCGGGCGCCCGGCGTGTAGGCTCCCCATAACGGCTCGTCTTCGTCACCCGTCGCATTCGAGCGTTTCAGGTGGCCGGCAAAGGTCCCGCCCTGCTGCTCGGTGATGACGAGCGTTGCAAGACCGTCGCGGCGTCCTTCGACCTTGGCGATCCGGTCGCGTTGACCGACCCAGGTGCCGACCAGGGACACCGATTCGGCGCCGAACACCGGTGTGGCGGCGAGCACGAGGACCATCGCCGCGCTCACGATGACAGCTTTCATGGGAACCTCCATCTTTCAGTCTGGCGAGGGTCCGCAGAAACGCTAGGGGATGACCGTGACGGGCGTGCCGACGCTGACGCGGCCGAACAAATCGAGCACGTCGCGATTGTGCATGCGGAAGCAGCCGTGCGAGGCGAACGTGCCGATGCTGCTCGGCCGGTTGGTGCCGTGGATGGCGTACTTGCCGCCTGCCAAGACCAGCGCCGCAGCGCCCATCGGATTATTGTGCGCCCCGCCCTCGATATAGTCCGGAAGCCTGGGATTTTCCGCTTTGATGGCAGCAGTTGGCATCCATGCCGGGCGGATCATCTTGCTTGCGATTTGCGACTGGCCATACCATTTCATGCCGGCGCGCCCGACAGCGATAGTATAGGTCCTTACAGTCTGACCACCATTCATCAGCTGCAACCGGCGTTGCTGCGTTCTTATGATGATTGACGTGCCATATACGGCACGAGACATGTACCCGCCTTGAGCGAACGCCGGCGATGCTTCCAGTATAGGTCCAAGCATCAAGCCAGCACTCAACAGTAAACCAACCAGAACCGCGCTACGCGATACCCAACTTGCCATGATGATACGTGCCCGACACAACAAACGATGCAATAGAGAACTATCATCTACAAAGGTCAAAAAATTGCAAATGCTAAAGTGCGGCGAAAGAAAAAAATCAATATCCGGATGCGAGGTTTGCCCCCGCATCCGGGATGCACTTCTCGAAGGCTTGTCAGCCCTTGCCGCTCATGGCCTTGCGCGCCGCTTCCTTCAGTTCGGCCTCGGTCATGTCGCGCAGATGGGTGGCGATCGACCAGCGATGGCCGTGGGGATCCTCGATCTGGCCATAACGATCGCCCCAGAACATGTCCTGGACGGGCATGACGGTCTTGGCGCCGGCCGCGACCGCGCGTTCGACGAAAGCGTCGACATCGGGGACGTTGAGGTGCAGCACCACCGGCGTCCCGTTCAGGGCTTTGGGCGACAGGGCGCCGTAACGGCGGTTCTCGTCGGTGAGCATGACCATGGCGCCGTTGATCATGAGCGCGGCATGGAGGATCTTGTTGTCGTCGGTCGGGATGCGGATCATCTCCTCGGCGCCGAAGGCGCGCTTGTAGAACTCGATGGCATCGGCAGCGCCGGCACAAACCAGGTGGGGAGAGAGGTTGCGGGTCACCTGCGACGCTGCGGTTTTCGATTGGGGCATGTTGCGGCTCCTGTTGGACGGTTGAGTGAAAAGATCAGATGCAACTCTCGTTGCGGCGTTCGCCGTCAGCGTCCCGAGGACGTTTCACCAGCGGCGATCCCGACACCCTGGTCGGGCAATCCGATTTCACTCGGAAACCAGCCCCTTTTTAGTCTGGGGGGCGCTGCGCAGCGTGGCGAGCGGCAAATTCAGGTGGGCCTCGGCCATTTTTTCCGGCATGCGGGCGATCCACTCATTGAGCGAGATGTCGTGATACCGCGGCGCCCTGAACAGCTCGAGGAAAACCGCATCCTCACCGCCGGTGTTTTCGATGCAATGACCGGCGGCGTTCGGGACGAAGGCCACATCATTGGCACGAAGGTCGATGGTGCGCGCCGTGGCACGGGTGGTGACCACGGTCATGCGACCCTTGCCCTTGATCCAGTACTGCCATTCGCTGGCATTGGGATGCCAGTGCATCTCGCGCATGGCACCGGGCCGGATGGTTACCATGGCCGCGGCAATAGCCGTCGACACTGGGAAATTGGTCGAGTCGACGATGCGGGCGGTTCCGCCGGGCGCGCTCACCGTCGGCGCCATCGCTGCCATCTTGAAAGTGTAGCTCCGATCGGTTTCGAGATATTTGCCAAGAAAGCGCCGGTCGTCCTGAAGCGGTCCAGGAAGGGAAGAGTCGAAGATATAGAGCTGCTCGCGGGGCAGCCGGTCGAATGCCTGCCGCGACCAGCCGGTGTTCTTCTTCACCATTTCGGGCGAGGTGTGGGCCAGGAACTCCGACAGCAGGAAGGTGTCGTCCTCAGAGAAGTCCCCCTGGTCGAAGACCAGGAGAAATTCGCAGCCGTCATCGGCGAGTCCCTGAATCGAATGCGGCAGACCGGCGGGAAAATACCAGAGATCGCCAGTCTCGACGTCGTCGATGAACATCCTGCCGTCGGCTTGCAGCAGGCTGACGCGCGCCTTGCCGGAAAGCATCATGGCCCACTCATTGGCCTTGTGCCAATGAAGCTCGCGGAAGGATCCGGCGGTCAGACGCATGTTCACGCCGGCAAGGTCTGTCGAGGATGGAAGCTCGCGCTGTGTGACCTGATGGGTCCAGCCGCCGGCCTGCACGCGCTTGGGCGCCAGATCGAAGGAATACCACAGCGGCCCGGGATCGCCGCGGTCGGTGAACGGCGGATCGTTGCTGCTCGGGTTTTCGCGCAGCAGGGGCCGGTTTTCCGGGCCCGGATCGCTCAGGTCGCGTGCTGGATGCGGCTCATTGTCAGATGGGTCCGTCATTGGCGATCTCCATTCTTCCGGCTTGGCAGACTATAGGGAATCCAACGAAAAGATCCTGCTGACAGGATGGTGTCAGGAAGGTTTTGCTAGGATGGGAGCGCGACACATCGCAGGAGCGGGCCTGTCCACGATGAGCCCTGGATGACGGATTCAAAATACCGGCTGGGCCTTGCCCTCATCACTGCGTCGGCCGTGGCCTGGAGCACGGCGGGACTGTTCACCCGGATCCTCGCGCTCAACGGCTGGACCATGCTCGTCTGGCGGGGCTTGTTCGGCGCATTGGGCATCGCTGCCTTCATGGCGGTTCTGGAGGGTCGGGAGGGGTGGGCGAGCGCGCTTCGGATGGGCTGGCCCGGCCTTCTCTTCGCGGTGTGCTCGGCGATCGGCATGCTGTTCTTCATCAGCTCGCTCACGCATACGACGGTCGCGCATGTCGCGGTGATCTATGCAACGGTGCCGTTCATCGCCGCCGCTCTTGCCTGGCTGTTCCTGGGCGAGAAACCGGCAGCAAGCGCCCTTGTCGCCAGCACCGCAGCCTTCGCCGGCGTGGCGTTGATGGTCGGCCTGTCGGTCGAGGGCACGCTCCTCGGCGATCTCCTGGCCTTCGGGATGACTTTGTCGGTCTCGGCCATGACCGTCATCGCGCGCTGCTTCAGCAACATCTCGGTGCTCTCCGCGGCCGGCCTGTCGGCATTGCTCAGCGCGGTCGTCTCGTGGCCGCTCGGCGAGCCGCTCGCGGTGAACGGCCATGAATTGCTGGTGCTGGCCCTGTTCGGGGTGGTGAATTCGGCCGTCGGGCTTGGTTTGTTCACGGTCGGGGCGCGGTTCCTGCCGGCGATCGAGACGGCGCTGATCGGCTCGCTCGATGCGCCGCTGGCGCCCTTATGGGTATGGCTCGCGTTCGACGAAACGCCGAGCACCATCACCCTGATCGGGTCGCTCGTGGTGTTCACGGCGGTCGGGGTCCATCTGGTCGTCAGCGCCATGCGGCCGCGAGCGTGATGTCACGAGGTTGACGAAGCGGCCTGGAAGAGCTTGACAAAGCGCTCGAGCTCTTCCGGTGCCGCATCGGAAACCGCCCAATAGCGCATGCGCCCGTCGCTCCAGGCGAACAGCAGATAACCCTGTTCGCGATTCCGGCTGGTCGAGGAGGCAGGCGCCTCAGCTCCCGGCATTTCGGTCACACTGATGATGTGCTTGCCGCGGCTATAGACAAGCGTCGCAGCCGGAGAGAGGTCCACCACATCGATCCGAGCACCGACGAGCGTGTATCCCTCGGCGCTCAGATCCGCCACGACCGGGGCGAAGTTGATCCTGCCGTTGAACCACGGCTTGATGGTGTGTCGTTCCGAAGAGAGAACGTCGGTCGGCGCCGACGACATCAGTCCGCGGATGTGTGCCGACACCACCTGGTCGGTGACGTCCTGCCGGCTTCCATGCTCGATCACGCCCCAGGCAATCCCGCCGGCCAGAAGCAGGCCAAGGACGAAAGAGGCGGCCATGCTTTGCCAGGATCCGGTCGAGGACGGCTTGCGCGCGAGACCGGCGATCCGCCGTTGCAGTTGCGGCGAGGGAATATCGTCGGCCCTGTCGGCGCGCAACGCGGTTCGCAAGGCGCGACGCGCTTCGAGGGCAGCCGCGAGGCCTGGCTCGACGCGCAGCCGGTTCTCGAACTGAAAGGCTTCGATCGAAGAGAGCTCGCCATCGATGAAGGCGGAGAGCAGAAGCTCGTCCTGGTCGGAGAGGGTCATGCCGCACTTCCTCCAAGGCTCGCGAGCATGAGGCGGCGGGCCCGAGCGATCCGCGACATCACCGTGCCGATCGGCAACCCGGCAATGTCGGCGATAGCCTTGTAACTGAGCTCGTGAATCTCGCGCAGAACCAGAACTTCACGAAAAGGCGCCGGCAGCGCTGCCATGGCCTTGCGCACCGTTTCGGCCTCGACCTGGGCAATCAGCCGCGCCTCGGGCGTCGGATCGGGATCGGGCTGGTCGAGCCGAGACTGGGCCTGCTCGTCGAGATCACCGGCCAGCACGAGCGCGGAAGGTCGGTTCTTGGCGAGCCAGCTATAGCTCGTGTTGCGGACGATGGTCAGCACCCAGGCACGCGAATCGCCACCCGCAAAGCCGGAAATGCCTTTGAAGGCGCGCATCGAAGCCTCCTGAACAATGTCCTCGGCATCGGCACGGCTGCCGGCAAGCCAATGCGCCAGCCGAAAGGCATCGACGAGATGCGGCGTGAACACCTCGGCGAAACGGGCCTGTTCGGTCGTGTCGTACCACATTCAAGCCGATTGCAGCTCATCCCGGACTGTGCCGTCAGGGCTCGACCACGATCCTCCCCGTCATGTGAGGATGGATCGCGCAAAAATAGTCGACGGTGCCCACCTGGCTGAAGGTGTGGGAAAAAGTGTCGCCGGTGTCGAGCGCATCGGACGTGAAGGCACCGTTCTGCTCCTTGACCACATGGACCATATCGTCCTCGTTTTTCCACGTCACCGAGGAGCCGACATGCACGGTCAGGGTGGGTGGAGCGAAGGTGAAATTGGCGATGCGGATCACCGTTTCGGGCACTGCAGCATTGTTGCTCGCCAGCACCATACCGCCAAGTGCACCGATCTTGCGAGCCACAATGGTTTTGAAGATCGCATAGGCGATATTTGGTCGCGGCGAAGCGATGACATCGGGCTCGCGGTCGCTGACGGCGGCATTCGATGCCGCCGTCGCACCCACCAGCACGAGACTGAGCGCCGCGAATGCGGCAATGCACGTTCCTGACCTTTTCATCGGACTTCCTCGGCGAGCAGGGAATTGGCGGGCTGTTCAGCTTGCGAGCGTGCTGTCGATCACGGCGAGCGGCTTGTCGCCCATTCGGACCTCGATCGAGGTGATGCCCAGCATCGAGCGCAGCTGCTCGGCCGGCACGGTCATCGGTCCGGGGGAGGGAGCCGTCCCTGGGACCGGCTGGGGAAAGGCCGTGGAGCGCGCCGTGTGGAAGGTGATATTGCCTTCAACTTTCTGCACGATCTGGTGAATATGGCCGTTCAGCACCGTGACCGAGCCGAACCGCTTGAGAAGGCTCAGGGCTGCAGCACTGTCGTCGGTTCCCCATCCCCAGTCGGCATAGACGGTCCATAGGGGAATGTGAGCGAAGACGACAATGGGCGTCGAGCTCGATTTCGAGCTCAGGTCGTCGGCAAGCCATGCGATCTGCTCCTGCCCAAGCCGGCCAAGGCCGCCAGCCCTGAGGTCGAGGACGTTGACGAGACCGATGAAGTGCACGCCATGATCATCGAAGCTGTACCAGCCGGCCCCCTTGGTGCCGCTGCCGTAGCGGTCAAGATAGGCTTTGCCCTGGTTGCCGTCGAGAAAATCATGCTCGCCCGGGACATAGTGCACAGGCACCCCGGTTTCGCCGATCAAGGCCCCGGCAGTGTCGAATTCGGTCGGCTTCGAGAGGTGCGTGATGTCGCCGGTATGAATCATGAAATCAGGCTTGCGAGCCAGGGCCTTCACCTTCGCGACGGCCTGCCGCAAGGTCCCGAGCGCATCGGGATTGGCCGGCTTGTTGAAGCCGATATGGCTGTCGCTGATCTGCAGGAAGGTGAAGCCGCTCTCGGCCGCCATTGCCTCACCCAGGAGGCCGAGCGACTTCGGTACGCCGCCCGAGAGGCCCCAAAGGACGCCGGTGCCGGCCCAAATCATGCATTCCAGCGCGCCGCGGCGGTCAATCTTCCCGATGTTGTCCATTGCTTCTCTCCATGTTCGGCATTGCAAGTGCCATGAGGAGAAGACCGGCGAGGCCGAGCCTTTATTCCCGCGGCGCCTCAGATTTCCGTCTGGGCCATTCCGGAGGTGCGGCGGGGCTTTACAACCGGTTGCGTCGGTGAGACGCTGGAATCCTTCAAAGCCATTCGGCAGAAACAAAAAAATCGGGAGGGTCCTTCATGCGTGCGTTTTGGTCACTGCTGGCGGCTGTGTTCTTTCTCGCCGCCGGTCCCGCCTTTGCCCAGCAGATCGAGGGCGTGCCAAATTTCAAGGACTGCAAGGACGATTCACTCGACCGGGCGATGAAGGACGGGGTCACGCTGGGCATCAGCCCGAGCCCGCCTTATTCCTCGCTCGATCCGTCGAGCAAGAAGGCGGAAGGGCTCGATGTCGAGATCAATGAAGCCGCTCTCAAATGGATCGGCGTGCCGACCATCAAATATGAAGTGGCGCCGTTCGGGCAGCTCATTCCGATGATGATCTCGAAGCGCATCGACGTGGTGGCATCCAACATCCATCAAACACCCGACCGGCTGAAGGTCGTCACCTTCACAACGCCGGCCTGGTGGTATGGTCCGGCGATCGTGACGCAGAAGGGCAATCCGAAGGGTGTGAAGTCCTTCGACGACCTCAAGAAAGTCAAGGTGGGGGCCATTGCCGGGTCGGCGGCCGATGAATATCTGCGCAAGCTCGGCATCGAGGTGACGCCCTTCCAGGAGGATGCGGCAGAGTTCTCCGGCATTTCTTCGGGCAAGGTCGATGCCATCCTCGAAGACGACGTGAAGGTTCTCGATTACCTCAAGGCGAACGCCAATGCCCCGATCGAGATCGTTCCCGGCGTGGCGGTGCCCGAGGAGCTCATCTTCAAATATGGCTATGGCTACGCACGATATGCCCTGCGCCCTGCCGACTGCCAGCTTCGCCTCGCCATGAGCGTTGCGCTGCACGAGCTGTGGGGAGCCGGCGTGGTCTCGAACATTCTGAAGAAATATGGGCTCAGCAATCGCAACCTGACCTACTTCCCGCTCGACTGACGGGCATCAATCGGCGTCGTAGCCGCTCATCCCGGCTCTCGACGCCCTTCGCATGCGATGGCCTCGCATGGAGCTCTTCAACCTCGACGTCGTTGCCCAATATGGCCCGGCCCTTCTCAGGGGCCTCTCGGTCACGGTGTTTCTCACGACCGTCGTCATTCTGGCGGCGCTCGTGCTTGCGATCCCGGTGGCGCTCATCCGGATGTCGCCGAACGTGGTGCTGCGCGGCTTCGGCAGCTTCTATGTCGAGGTCATTCGCGGGACGCCGCTGCTCCTGCAGCTCGTCTATATCTACTATGTGCTGCCGAGCCTCGGGGTCAATCTCGACCCGATGCTGGCGGCAATCGTCGGCCTGACCCTCAATTATACGGCCTATATGAGCGAGGTCTATCGCGGCGGCATCCTGGCGGTTCCCAAAAGCCAATGGGAAGCGGCTGCCACGGTCGGCATGACCAAAGCCCGGGCGTTCCATCGAATCGTGCTGCCGCAGGCATTGCGGATCGTCACGCCGGCACTCGGCAATTATTTCATCTCGCTGTTCAAGGACACGGCTCTTGCCTCCGTGGTCACGGTGCAGGAACTCACCTTCACCGGGCAGATCATCTCGGCGCGCTCATACCAGTACTTCACCATCTATACGGTGACCGGCATTCTGTATCTCGCCGTCGGCTATCCTGCCGCTCTGTTCGTGCGTTGGCTCGAAAAGCGAACCTCGCAGGCTTATCGTCCCAAGAGGACGACGTGATCGAGCTCCTCGACATCCGCAAATCCTTCGGCGAATTGGAGGTGCTGCGCGGAATCACGCTCAGTATCAGGCCGGGAGAGGTGGTCTGCATCATCGGTCCGTCCGGCTCAGGCAAGTCGACGTTGCTCCGCTGCATCAACTTTCTCGAGCAGCCGACGTCGGGACGCATCCTCATCGATGGCCGGCAGGCCTATTACACGCTGGTCGAAAGAGCCGGCTCCGCCAGGCCGCATCTTGCCATTCGTCCCGAACGCGAAATCGCCGCCGTTCGCCGGCGGCTCGGCATGGTGTTCCAGGATTTCGCGCTGTTTCCGCATCTGACGGCGCTCGGAAATGTCACAGAGGGGCTCGTCTTCGGGCTCGGGGTGAATCGTTCGGAAGCGCGGCGGCGCGGGCTCGACATGCTGGCGCGGGTCGGTCTTGCCGACCGTGCCGATCACTATCCCGACGAGCTGTCGGGCGGTCAGAAGCAACGGGTGGCGATCGCCCGCTCGCTTGCCATGTCGCCGGAAGCCATGCTGTTCGACGAGCCGACCAGCGCGCTTGATCCGGAGCTGGTGGGCGAGGTTCTCGAGGTGATGAAGAAGCTCACCGCCGAGGGCATGACGATGGTGATCGTGACTCATGAGATGAAATTCGCCCATGAGGTGGCGCATCGGGTGGTGTTTCTCGATCGGGGGCGCATCGTCGAGGAGGGACCGCCCGGCATCGTGTTCGAATCGCCGCGCCATGAACGTACGCGCTCGTTCCTGGCGCGGGTCATGCGGTAGAAAGCGAGAGAGCCGACCATGAAGATCAGATCCATCGCATCGGCCGGGCTGATGGGCGAGACGCCAAAAGGCGGATGGAGCGAGGAAATCAAGCCGTCGGACTCGGTGCACACGCTCATTGCGGTGCACACCGAGGATGGCATCAGCGGCTATGGCAGCGCGTTTACCAACCATCGTCTCGTCGATGCCGCCCTCAAGGTGCTGGAGCCGTTGTACCGCAATGAAAATGCGCTCGAGCCGGAGCGGGTCACCGAGAAGCTCCTGCAACACACCTTCTGGATGGGTCATGGCGGCACCTTGACCCATGCGATCAGCGGCATCGACATTGCCTTGTGGGACATCCTGGGGAAGACCACGGGCCAGCCGGTCGGGCGGCTGCTTGGCGGGCGCTATCGCGACCGCGTGCAGCCTTACTGCTCGCTGCTGATGGAGGAGCCCGAGGCGATGCATGACGCGGTCTCGCAGTTCCGCGCGCTGGGATTCAGGGCGTTCAAGATCGGCTGGGGACCGTTCGGCCGGCGTGGCGATGCGGGTCTCGACGAGGCGATCGTGGTCGCCGCACGCGAAGCCGCCGGGGTGGAGAGCGGGCTCATGGTCGATGCAGGCGGCAGCGATGCCTTCTGGCCGAACAAGCTCAAATGGGCCATGAGCACCGCCGAGATGCTGGCGCGCCACGACGTGACGTGGTTCGAGGAGCCGCTCGAGCGCGATGCGCTCGACGATTATGTCCGGCTGCGCCAGGCAAGTCCGGTCCCGATCGCCGGCGGCGAAGTGCTGACGCGACGCCAAAGCTTCCGATCCTGGCTCATGCGCGGCGCTCTCGACATCGTTCAACCGGACGTGACCAAGGTCGGAGGGATCAGCGAGCAGAGGCGCATCGCGTGGCTCGCCGCAGAGTGCGGCGTGCGCTATATCGGCCATGGCTGGAACACGGCATTGGGCCTTGCTGCCGACTTGCAGCTCGCCGCGGCGCTCCCGGATGCCATCTATGTCGAATATATCGGCGGCTCGGCCTATGTGGACGGGATCCTTGTCGACAAGTTCGCGCTCGACGAGGAAGGCTACCTTGCCATTCCTGACGGGCCAGGCCTCGGGATCACGCTTGATCGCGATGCCGTGGCGCGTTACTGCCCGTCAGCCGCGGAGCTTTTCGCCGAAACATGACAATCACCGAGCAATCATTTGGATGGTGGGAGGGCCAGCCGGTCAGCTTGCATGTTCTGGCCAATGCCAACGGACTGTCGGCGCGGCTCTGCAATTTCGGCGCGCGGCTGACCGGGATGATGGTGCCGGGCCGGGACGGAGCGATCGCTGATGTCGTGCTCGGCTTCGACACGCTCGAACAGTACGCCAGCAGCAGAGGCTATTTCGGCGCAACCTGCGGCCGGTTCGGAAACCGGATCAAGGATGGCCGGTATCGCCTCGGGGGCCGATCGGTCGAGGTCAGCAGGAATGACGGCCGCAACCATCTTCACGGCGGCAGCAAGGGATTCGACAAGCGGGTGTGGCATGCCGAGCGGGACGAGGCGGGCGACGCAGTCGTCTTCTCGCTCGTGTCGGAAGACGGCGAGGAGGGCTACCCCGGCCGGCTCGACGTGCGATCGCGTTATTCGCTGACCGACGATGACAGGCTCATCATCACCATGTCGGCATCAACCGACAAGGAGACTGTGGTGAACCTCGTCCACCATTCCTATTGGAACCTCGCCGGTCACCACTCCGGCGATGTTCTCCAGCAGGTGCTCACAGTCCATGGCGACTTCTACACGCCGGTCGACGAGCAACTGATTCCGACGGGAGAGATCTTGAAGGTCGCTCATTCCCCGTTCGATTTCAGAAACGGGGCGGCGATCGGACGTCAGGGCGGCAGGTATGACCACAATTGGATCGTGCGCGAAGCGGGGGCGGGGCTCAAGCCGGTGGCGATGCTCCACGACCCGGACTCGGGACGTGCCATGGAGGTCCAATCGAGCGAGCCCGGCGTCCAGATCTACACAGCCGGCCATCTCGATCCGCCGATCGTCGGCAAGGGCGGCCATCGCTACGGTCCGTATTCGGGCGTGACCTTCGAGACTCAGAAGTTTCCCAATTCCCCCAATTTCGCGCATTTTCCCGATGCAAGGCTAGAACCCGGCGAGGTTTACGAGCACCGGATGGAGATCAAGTTTTCCCTCAGATGAGGGCGGTGCAAAGGCGATGGAGGCGCAGCGATGAAAACGACCTGGAAGCCACATGAGAAGCATGGTTCGCTGACCGAGCGCGGCGATCTGCCCGACAGCGTCTTCGCCTTTCCCAAGCAGCGCAAGGAGCCGATGACCGATGCGAGCCATGTGCGAAATGCCATTGCCCGCTTCGACCAGGTGATCGGCGTTTCAGACGAGGAGCGCAAACAGGCATTTGCCAACATCAAGAAAGCGGCCGCCCATTACGGTGTCGACGTTACGGAATCGGACTGGACAGAGCTTGGCAAGCGCCCGAGCACCGGCCGAACCGCCGCTGACCGCAGTGCATCGGCCCGCAAGGCGGCAGCAACGCGTCGACGTCGTCGAAGCTAGGGCGTGGATCGTGCTTCCTTCTCCCTCATGGTAAGGCTTGACCCGGCCATGAAGGGTGGAGGGGGATCACCGATCGCTTCCCCATCAACGCTTCTCCGGGTTGGCACTCTCGAGAAAGCTCAAGTCGAATGCGCGCGTGATGTCGGTCGGCCTCGTCAGCACGCCCTGCTGCTTCAGAACCCGTGCGGTTTCCTTCCATTGGCTCGCCGCCATCCAACCGATGCCGTGCGCCTTGGTCGCACCGCTCAGAAACGAATGTTCGACATCTGCCCTGATCTGCTTGACCAGCACATCCTTCGGCGGTGCATCCGGATTGGCCTTGAGGATGCTGTCGGCGGCTTCCTGCGGATTGTCGATGACATCGGCAAAGGCTCGCACATAGGCCTTGACGAACCGCCGAACGAGATCGCCGTGCTCGGCGATCATCCGGCGCGAGGTGAACAGGCCAGAGCCGAAGACGGTGTAGCCGAAATCGGACCCCAGCAGGATCGACAGCGAGCCGCTTCCGCCGGCCTTGGCCTCGAGCACCGGAACTTCGGCATCGATATAGCCTGGAACGGCATCGACCTTTCCGGACAAGAGATCATCCTCATAGGGCGTCGCGACGGTCAACTGCCTGATGTCCTCGAGGCTCATGCCATTGGCGGCCAGCAAGGCCTTGAGAAACACATAGGTCGATCCGGCCGGTTGAACGCCGATGGCGAGCCCTTTCAGGTCCTTCGGACTCTCGAGAGCCTTGCGTTTGGCGAGCGCAATCATGGCAAGGGGGCTTTTTTGATTCACGGCAACGAGGGCGACCGCCGGAATGCCCTCGCTCCGGACGACCGCCAAGGTGGGGAAGTCAGCAAAACCGAACTCGGCGCCGCCCTGCCCGACACTGCGCAGCGCGTCGGACGAGCTGGTCCCGGTCTTGACCGCGGCAAGCTCGATGCCCTCTTCCTTGAAGTAGCCCTTCTGGTCGGCGAGGAAGAACATCGCATGGCTGCCGCGTATGACGTAGTCCAATTGAACGGTGACCCGATCCGCAGCGTTCGCGGCACTACTGATCAGTCCGGCAAGACCGGCAACGAGCAGCAAGGTTCTCACTTGGTTGTCCTTCTCGCCAGCGGGCAGCGATGGTGAGTAGCAAATAGCGAACGGCCGCGCAGGGCGCTACCCTTATTTTCCCTTGTCCCCGCTGCCGCGGCGAGCAGATGGGCGGCAGTGAGTTAACGCTAACAATAGCTTTCAGCTCATTTGACCAGCCGACTACACATTCAGTAACCGTCCTCGATTAAAGTGGTCGCCAGCGAGTCTTGGGAAGGCGATCTCAATGAAACAGTCGATGCGGGCGCTCTCGAGGGGCGTTCGGATCATGTGCCTTGTCATCATCGGACTGGGCGCGGCGATTTCGGCACAAGCAGCCACGGCATTCGATCAGTCGGCCAGAAGCCCCTTCCGCGAACCCGTGGTGCTGGCCAGCCAGGGGGGCACCCTCGAAGTCGAGCTCAGTGCGCATCAGGGACAGGTCACGCTCGACACGGTCGCCAAACCTGTCCAGAACTTCCTCGTCTTCTCGTACAAGCTCATTCATGGCACCGCGTCTGACGGCAAGCTCGAAGGCGACAATCTCTATCCAGCGCCGACGCTCAAGGTTGACCCGGGCGAGAGGCTGATTGTCCATCTCGGAAATGCGCTCACGTCCTTGACCATCAAGGACCTGTTCGACCCGCGCTACATCAAGAAGGACGAAGAGGTTCCGCACTATCCCGAGCAGCTGACCGCGGCGCCGCTCAATCTGCATATCCACGGGGTCCATGTCAGCCCCAAGGGCAATTCCGACAATGTGATGCTGCATATCGCGCCCGGCATGGCGAACACCTATGTCTACGACATCCCGACGAACATGCCGCAGGGCGCCTACTGGTACCACAGCCATTTGCATACGCTGACGACCTCGCAGACCTATTACGGGCTTGCGGGATTGTTGGCGATCGGCCGCACCGACGGCAATATTCCTCTCGTCACGGCGAACAGGATCCCGATCCGAAACATGGTGCTGCAGTACAATTACGTCTTCGACCGCAAGGGCGGGCTCGCACAGCTCAACAATGCCAACTGGCCGCAATTCGTCAGCACGCTCGCGGCACCGAAAGGCAGCGAGCTTGCGGATGGCCGGTACAGCCCGTCGCTGGCGCCTGTCAATTTCGCGCAGTCGAAGATCGGCGAGCGCGCATTCACAGTGTGGTATTCCGGGGCGCTGTCGATCCACAATGTCCGCGGACTGTTTCAATTCATCCCGAGCAATCTTCAGCAGTTCACGCCTCTCGACGGCAAGGCGGAGAATGGCGTGGCGGCCGATCCGGCGCTGTCCGATGCGCAGCGCGACGTGCAGTTCACCGTCAACGGGCTGTTCCAGCCGGTCGTCAAGAGCAAGCCCGGACAGACGGAAATCTGGGTTCTCGCGAATGTCAGCGACATCGCCTACATGAATGTGCAGCTCACCGAGACGGCAACGGGACGGCATCCGCGCATTGCCATCATCGGTCAGGACGGCAACCCCTATCCCGCCGTGCATTATCCGGTCACCGAGGATGGGACGCGGCTGCTGATCCCGCCGGCAAGCCGCTTTGCCATCGCCGTGACGATGCCGCCGAAGGGGGATCTCGTGCTCGAGATGCCGCCGCGCGGCGGCGGCGCCAGGACGATCACCGCTCCGGGGGTTCTCTACACCAACAATGGCAGCGATACGCCGCCCGGGGTGCTCGGCACGCTCAGCGTCTTGCCCTCGGCGGTCAGCTACGCCGACGGGTTCTTCGTCTTCCCGACTCAGGTGCTGGCCAGGGCGACACCGACCGCCGGCAAGGGCAGGACGACGCCCTTCAAGGAGGGACAGGAGCTCAAGACCTATACGGCTTTCGTCGACGTCTCGAAGGTCAAGCCCGATGTCGAGCGCGAGATGGTGATCTCGGGCGGTTTTCTCAACGACATGGCCAGCAAATCCGACCCGAAATCCTTCGTCTATGGCTTCGCCGGCACGGCCTTTCCCAACGTCCCGCTGATCCAGCCGCGGCTCGGCTCGGTCGAGGAATGGACCTTCATCAACAACAACAATGACGAGCACCCGATCCACGTTCATGTGAACGATTTTCAAACGGTCGCCTATGACGATCCCACGATCGGGCTCAAGACAGGACCGGAAATGTGGGGCGAGGACAACGCCAATGTTCCTGCACCGACCCTGGGTCCCGAGGAGAGCGTCATCCAACCGGGCCGCCTGTCGATGCGCACCCGATTCGAGGACTACACCGGAATTTTCGTGCTGCACTGCCATCGGCTGAACCATGAGGACAATGGGCTCATGGCGGTGATCAATGTCATTCCGGCACAGTCGACCTATGCCGTGGCGGTGCCCGGCACGAAGGGACATGCTGCAGAGGTCAAGATGTTCGATGCGGCCGGCGACCGGCTGGTCGGCACGGTGACGCCATTCCCTGGATATGAAGGCGCCTTGAGCGTCACGATGGGGGATTTCAATGCC
>DATAOT010000066.1:0-13029 GCA_036265615.1 Aestuariivirgaceae bacterium | reverse complement strand
CGTCGCCCGGCAGCGTCGGCTCGCTCTGGCTTGCTGCCTGCAGCTTCTCCAAGGATTCGGCGATGACCCGCGCCATCTGCTTCTCGATCTGCACGATCTCGTTCTGGAGCGCCGCCGTCAGCATCGAGCGGCTCGCCTCGACATGACCGGTCATGGCCGCTTGCGCCTCGAGCATCATGCTGAAGCTCTTGTTGGCAGTCTGCTCGAGACCGCGCGAATCCTCATGGATGCGGCTCGACAGCGAGTTGACATGCTCCGCCATGCCGTCCAGCGCCTTGAGATTGGCCGCCGTCATCTCGTCGGTGAATTCGCGCGCCAGCTCCCGCAGCCTTTCGACGAAATTGGCCCGCGCCTTGTCGATTGCCATCTCGACCGAGGAGATCACCGTGCGGCGGGCATCGTCGCTGGTGGCCACCAGCCGGCTGACCGCCGCCGCGGTCTGGGACTGCAGATTCTGTCCGACGAGATCGATGCGCCCCATGGCATTGCGCGAGGCTTCGTCCATCTTGGTGGCGGCGGCCGCCGCCTTGGCGGCGATGTGCTCGGCAAATTCCTCCGCAGCGAGATCAAAGGAAGAGGCAAGCTCCCGTGTCCGACCCTGCACGGTGACGGTGAACTCGCCTGCCGTGCTGCTGATCCGCTCGGCGAACTCGCCGGTTGCCTGGTCGAAGGATGAGGCAATCTCGCCGGTGCGGTCGCCGAACAGCGCCGTCAGCTCGCGCCCCTTGCTCTCGATCGACGACAGAAGCTCGCCGGTGCGGCGGCCGATCGCTGTCACGACCTCGCCGGCGCGGCCGTCGATCGAGGCCATGAGCTCGCCGGTCTTGTCGTCCATCGTGGTCATCAGCTCGCCGGTGCGGCGGCCGATCGCTGTCACGACCTCGCCGGCGCGGCCGTCGAGCGAGGCCATGAGCGCCCCGGTCTTGTCGTCCATCGCGCTCATGAGCTCGCCGGTCTTGCCGCCGATCGATGCCATGAGCTGGCCGGTCTTGCCGTCGATCGTCGCCATCAGCTCGCCGGTCTTGCCGTCGATCGTCGCCATGAGCGCGCCGGTCCTGCCGTCGATCGTGCCCATCAGCTCGCCGGTCTTGCCGTCGATCGTGCCCATCAGCTCGCCGGTCTTGCTGCCGATCGATGCCATGAGCTGGCCGGTCCTGCCGTCGATCGACGACAGGAGCTCGCTCGCCCGGCCGTCCATCTCCGAGATCAGCGCGCCGGTGCGCGAATCGAAGGTGCCGACGACGTCGCGTGCCAGGCTGCTGACTGTCGTGGTGAGCTCGCCTGCGCTCGCCGACAACACCGTCGTGAGCTCCTGGGTGGCCTTGCCCATGACCTCGACGATCGTGCTCGTCCGCTCGTCGAAGGTCTGGCTCATCGCCTTGGCCTGGACATCGACCCGCCCGCCCAGCGCATTGGCCGCCGCATCGACGGTCCTGGCCAGGCCCTGAACGGTCATTTCGATGCTCGTGGTCAGGTCCTTGGCACTGCCGCCGACATTGCCGGTGAACTCCTCGATGGCAAGATCGAAAGCGGCCACCAGCTCCTCGGTGCGCGCCTGGAAGGTGCTGGTGAGGCCGCCGGCGCGCGCGCCGATCCGGTCGAAGGCCTTGGCGATGATCGCATCGAAGCTCGCGGCCAGCTCGTCGGCCTTGGCATTGAATGAGCTCGACAGATTGGTGGTGGTGAGGCCGACCCTGAGCGCATAGTCGGCAACGGTATCCGAAAGGCGCGTGCCAAGCTCGCGGGTCGCACCCTCGATGCGCTCGACCACGTTCTCCTGCACCACTCCGAAGCTTTCCAGGATCTGTCGCTTGGCGTCCTCGCCGCGTTCCAGATAGTCGCGGCCAAACACCTCCATGAAGGCGATGAACTGCTGCTGCGCCGCGCCGGTGCTTTCGACGAAGCTCGTGCGGTTCGCTTCCATGAGCGCGCGGAACTGATCGCTCGCACCCTGCACCGTCTTGGTGATGCCCTCGCCCGTACCCCGGATCTCGCCGGCAATGCCGGCAGTCGACTGCTCGACGCGCTCCGACAGGCCGCTCAACAGCTTGCCGAGCTGATCCAGCTCCTCGGCTGCCCCGCCCGCCACCGACTGCAGCTTCTGCGTGGCGGAAGACGCGGTCTGGGTGATCCGCCCGGTGACCTTGCCGGCCGTGGCCTCGAGCGTTTTGGCAAGATCGCCGGAGGCCTCGTTCAGGGCACTGGTCACCTGATCGGATGTCGAAACCAGCGAGCTGCCGACCTTCGAGGCGGTCGTCTCGATCAGGTCGGTATAGCGCACCGAGGTGTCGTCGAGCCGCTTGGCGATCTCGCCCGAGGCGCTTTCGAGCTCCGATACCACGGTGAGGGTGCGCTCGGCGAATTTCTCGAGCAGATCGTTGGAGCGGTCGTCGATCCGGGTGGCCAGGCCGGCGGTCAGCTCCTCGAGCGTGCCGGACATGCCGGAGGACGACTGCTCGGCCCGTTCGATCAGCGTCTTGCCCAGCCGGTCGAAGGTATCGATGAAATCGCGGGCGAAGGTCTCGAGCTCCTCCTTGATGTGGCTGCCGCTGGCGCGCAGCTCCTCCGCTGCGGCGGAGGCGTTGAGGATCACCTGCTTGGCCAGCTCGTCGGCCGATTCGCGCAACTCTCCCGTCACCGATCCCTTGAGCCGGTCGAGCGCCTCGCTGACCCGGCTGGCCGAGGCAACGATTGCATCCGATACCGACGACGAGCGCAGACCGAGGGTGGTCTCGATCTGGTCGTGCATGCCCGAAAGCTCGACCACCGCCGAACGGAACAGGTTGGAAATGCGGTTTTCGATGCGGTCGATGACGGCGGAGAACTCGGTCGCCTCGGAATTCAGCTCGACCGTGGACTGCGCCAGCATGCGGACCTGGTTGTCGAGCCGCTGCGAGAACGAAACGGCTTCGCCCTGCAGCGTCGCCGTCATCTGGTCGATGCGGTTGGTCTGCATCGAGATTTCCTGGCCGAACTTGGCGGTGCCGCCCGCCAGCTCATTGAAGGAGCTCGACAGGATGTCGGTGGCCTGCGCCACATCAGTCTCGAGGCGCTCCAGCAGGTTGCCGTTCTGGTCGAGGACCGACTGGAGATGCGCCGTCGTCTCTTGCAAATGGTTCATCAGCGGCACGGCGTCGCTGCCGAGCTGGTCGCTCAGATTCTGCAGCGCCAGGCATTGGTTGCCGAGCGACGTGACGAGCGTCTGCACCCGCTCGCTGTTGCGGCCGAAGGCGCGCTCGACATCGGCGAGCGCATGGCTGATCAGCTCTTCCGCCTGGAGCGCCCGGCTGGTCTGCTCCTGCAGCGCCATCAGCGTCCCGTGATGCTCCTCCCCCTTCGGTGCGCGCCAGCGCGGCGCCGCCTGGCCATGGTCGCGCATCAGGCCGGCGCTGGCATGGATGAAATTCTGGGTCACCACCTCCATCTGCCGCGAGCGATAGATCATGTGGGCCGCCGCCCAGATCAGCAGCACGGGCACCAGCATGCGGATCAGCACGCCGGCGAGCTCGAGGAAGGAAAGCGGCGAACCGCCGGCGGCGATGACGCCGGGGCGCCCGGTCTGGGCGCTGTTGGCAAGGTCGAATGTGGCAAGCAGGATCCAGGCGAGCGAGACCGCGAAAGCGATCCAGAAGGGCGTCAGCCCGGCCCGCCGCCGGACCCGCGCCAGCGGCGAGCCGCTTTCGCCGTCGTTCTGGTTCGCTGATTTGGCGCCGAGCAGCGGGAAGCTGTCACGCAAGTGATTTTTTTCGTCTGCGGCATCGATCGTTACGGCGGCATGCTCATTCTTGCGGACTCTCGACATGCTTACACACCGCCCCTTGACCCGACGAATCGCCAGTCACCACGCCGCGCTCTCGCTCGCGGCAAAACCCTGCCTCGCTGCCAGTCACCCACGCTCGGCCGCACCCTCGTCCTGCCGACCCCCAGACCTTCGGCGGGCTCTTCCCCGACTGCTTGCGGTAAAATCAGGGAGAAAATGGGACAAGTCGATCATCGACTGATGCTCCAGCGTCAGCGTGTTGCAAAACAGTGCGAATCCACTCGCGATGGATGCAGATTTAGCATGTCACGCTACTTCGGCTCGCAGAGTCGCTCAAGCCCCAACAAACCTTTATCCACCATCGAAAGCACCCGGAAGTTGGTCTTCCGGGTGCTTTCAGGCGCACAGTCTGGATTCGGGAAGCTATTCGACCAGCTTTTCGGTGCCGCGGGCCACCACGTCGCGAACCATTTCGGCACCCTGACGGACGGCTGATTCGCGCAGATTGTCGCCGATCGGCTCCAGGATCTCGCGCTCGCGCCGCGACAGCGGGAACATGGCCCCGAGAATGAGGCCGATACCGAGGCCGACGGCGCCGATCATCAGCGGATTGGCCTCGAAATAGTCCTGCGCCGCCTGCGCCGTGCTGCGCACCCGCTGGCCGGTAGTGCGCAGCGCCCGGCGCCCTTGCTGGCGCAGGTCGTCATAAGTTTCTCCTAATTGATCAGCGACTTGCCCATAAGTATCGGACATTCGCTCCGAGACGCGCTCCATTCCCTCCTCCAAGCGGCTGCCGGATCGTGAGAACTCGTCCTGGCCGTATCCCCGGCTGCCCTCGCCACCGGCCCCATGCGTCTGGCGGCTCGCGCCGGACGACCCCCCGCCATAGCGCTCCTCGCTGCCCGACCGGACATTGCCGGCTCCGGCAATGCTGCGCTGATACTCGCTTTGGCGACTACCCCGGTTCGTCGTGTTCATGGCATCCACTCCTGTTCAAGGTTTGATTTTGCGCGTTACTCAAAAGGCACTTGGCGGCGAGGCCGGATGGAACGGCGGCGGCAGGCCGAGACTGTCCGGCTCCGCCTCGGTTTCAAGCATGGGTTCGTTGGGCATTTGCGGCGGGCGTGGCCGCGGCCGTCCCCAGGTTTCGGGCGGCCGACCGCTTCGCCAATACGCCCAGCTCAATCCAAGACCGAGCATGAGCAGCGGAACCGGATGCCGGATCGCCAGCTCGCGCGCCGACCGGCGGATCCCGTCGCTGCCGTTGATGAGGCCCAGAACCTCGTCTGCGAGGCTCCTCGCACCCATCCGCTGCTCCAGCTGCGACAAGGAGGATCTGAGCTTCGCCCGGCTCTCCTCGACGCTGCGCTCGAGCTCTGAAAGATCGGTCATGGAACCGTCCTCTCGGTCAGGACCTCCTTCGTGCGCACGGCCTGCCGGATGGACCGGTCGGGCATGAGCGCGGCAGGCTTGAGGCGCGACCAGCCGTAAAGCGCGAGCAGCAGCGCGATCACGATGATGCCGCCGCCGACCAGAAAGGTGGCGATGTCGCGCCCGACGACCCGCCCGAGCGCATCCACTGCCCAGAAGGCGAAGAGGATGAGCGCCACGTTCACAAGGGCAGCCGCCGCGATCACGGCGACCAGCCCGTTCACCGCGCCAGCGACATTCTGCTTGAGCTCGGCCCGGAACAGCGCGAGCTCGCGCTGCACCAAGGTCACCGCCTGGCTGATCACCTCGCTGATCAGGCCTGGCAGATGCGGCTGCCGCGGTGCCTCATTCATGTATTGGTCTCTCCGCCTTGGGCACGGGAGCGGCCGCCAGCCGCACCACGCCGCTCGGCGCCGCCCTGGCGAGCTTCGCCGGAGCCGTTGCCCTCGAAGCCGCCTTCCGCGGCGCTGCGCAGGATTCGGCTGACGACCAGACCGGCCGCCAGCGCGCCTGCGAACACCGTCACCGGGTAATTGCGGGAAAAGGTCTCGGCCTGACGCGCCAAATCCTCGATGCGCTGGTTGCCCAGCTCCTCCGACACCGTCTCGAGCCCGTCGGCAGCCGCATCGATATACGACTTGATGTTGGGCTGGTCGCCATAGGAATCGCCAAGCCTCCTCAAACCCTGGGCGGTGCTGGTGAAGGTCTGGGTGAGCGAATCCTTGCGGCTGTCGAGCCAGGTGCTTGCCATCCGCCGCCCGACGCCGACGAGCTTCTGCGTTTCGCTCCCGATACTGCTCGAGGTGCCCGCCCTGGCGGTGCTGGCGCCGGCGCTCTGGCTCGCGCTTGTCGAGCGCCGTGCCTTGCCGGACGACGCTGTCCCGCCGCTCTGGGAGGTGGCTGAGGAGGGGGTGGAGGAGAAGTCACTGCTGGATTGGGTCATGTTTGCTGTTCCCGCAATTTGCCGTTGACTAACGCGACTTGGTGAAGCTGGTTCCCAATTTCCGCCAGATTTCGCTCAAGCGGAAGGGGGCAGCGACTCGGTGCCGATCGCCTGCTTCTCCAGTTCGGCATTCAAATCCGCCCCCACGATCACGATGAAAGCGGAGATATAGAGCCAGATCAGCAATCCGATCGCCGTGCCGAGTGTTCCGTAGGTCGCGTCGTAATTGCTGAAATTGGTCAGGTAGAACGAAAAACCGATCGACGCGACAAGCCACACGATCGCTGCTGCCAGCGCTCCTGGCGTGAGCCAGCGCCAGCCGGCCGGCTGCCGGCTCGGCCCGAAGCGATAAATCAGAGCTATGGCGAGATAAACGATAATGAAGGCGATGGCGCCCGGGATCACCGTGCCGAGCAGCTTGCCAATCGCGCCAAGCCCGAGCGCGCCGACCATCAGCGGCATGACGACAAGCGCGTTGATCACCACGACGAACACGACCATGGCCGCAAGGGTGAAGCCCAATGTGACGAGGTTGAGCGCGATGAAGCTCCGTTCCTCCGCCGCATCATAGGCCATGTTCATTGCCCAGAACATCGACTTGACGCCGCCATTGGCGCTCCACAGCGCGACCAGCAGCGACACCACCGCGCCAAGTCCGAGCCTGCCCGGGTTGCTCTGGACGAGCCGTGTCAGTTCCGCGTCGATGAATTCGAGAATGCTCTTGGGCACGATGCCCGAGAGCGTATCGAGATGAGCGCTGAGGCTGTTGGCGTCGTTGACGAGACCATAGACCGACACCAGCGCCGCCAGCGCCGGAAAGAGCGCCAGAAGCGTATAGTAGCCGACGCCGGCTGCCGTCAGGGTCACCCGTTCGGTCGCCATGAAGTTGAAGACGCGCTTCAGCACCGCCCACCAGTCGCGCCACCCGACATGCCAGAGATCGACCGCCTGGTCGGTGCCGGCGCCTCTTCCCGATTCCGTGGCTGCGCTGTCCATGAAGATGTCTCTCCCAATCCAACGGCTCGACGCCGCCTCCGTTCCGACACGTTAAACCGCAAGTTTAAACCGCAACTTCGCCCGAATCGCGCGCTCTCATGTCCGGTTGGGGATGGACGCCGTACGTTCGGGGGCGGCGTTGTCGAGAGTGGGCACCATGGACGATGAACGGGCGGCGGTCGATGCCGCCTCGCCGGGTGAGCTTGTTGGCGGGCTGTTGCATGTCGACCTCGCTGCGCTCAAGGCGAATTACCGCCAGCTCGCCAAGGCGGTTCAGCCGGCGGACTGCGGTGCCTGCATCAAGAGCAACGCTTACGGTCTCGGCATGCCGCCGGTCGCCGAGGCGCTGTGGTCGGCCGGATGCCGCACCTTCTTCGTTGCCCTGCCGGCGGAAGGGCTTGCCCTCAGGGTCGTCCTCCCCGACGCGGTCATCTACGTGCTCGACGGGCTCCTGCCGCGGCTCGCCGAAACCTACCACGGCCACGGCCTCAGGCCGGCGCTGTCGAGCCTGGACGAGGTCAAGGAATGGGCCGCTTTCGGCAAGCGCCGCGCTTTGCGGCCGAAGGCGGCGCTCCATCTCGACACGGGCTTGAACCGCCTCGGGCTCTCCCCGGCCGAGGTTCGACATCTCGCCGCCGAGCGTGACCTTCTCGACTCTTTCGAGATCGTCCTCGTCATCAGTCATCTCGCCTGCGCCGACGAGCCCTCGCACGAGATGAACCTGCGCCAGCGGCAAGCCTTCGACCTGATGCGGTTGAGCCTTCCCGCCGCCCCCGCCAGCCTGTCCAACACGCCGGGCGCCCTGATCGGCCACGACTTCGCCTATGACCTGGTCCGGCCCGGCATCGGCCTTTATGGCGGAAACCCCTACGCCCAACGCTCCAATCCGATGCGTCCCGTCATTCACCTCTATGCCGCCATTCTCCAGGTTCGCGACGTCAAGGCGGGCGAAAGCGTCGGCTATGGTGCAACCTGGACGGCAGACCGCGACTCGCGCATCGCCATCGTCGCCGCCGGCTATGGCGACGGCCTGCCGCGCACCCTGTCCTCGCCGGCCCGCGGCGGCCCTGCCCATGCCTTTCTCGGCGGCCAGTTCGCCCCGATCGTCGGCCGGGTCTCCATGGACCTCCTGGCCATCGACGTCACCGACGTTTCGCCCTCTTTCGCCCGGCGTGGCGCCCGGGCGGAGCTGATCGGCGCCCATGTCACGGTTGACGACATGGCCCGCTGGGCCGGCACCATCCCCTATGAAATTTTGACCAGTTTGGGATCGCGCTACTCGCGGCTATACTCCGGCGCTGACGCGTAGAGTCTTTTCTCCCCTCCCCTCTCGATCGACGGTGGATTCTCCATTGGACTTTCTTGTGCAAACCGGTCGGCTCGTGCTCGGACTGCTGGCCGAGATCGGCCGCCTCGCGCTGTTCACCAGGGACGCCCTGGTGCAGGGCCTCATGCCGCCGCTGTTCCTGCGCCAGACCGGCGACCAGCTCCTGCGGATCGGCTACTTCTCGCTTCCGGTGGTCGGCCTCACCGCCTTCTTCACCGGCGGCGTGCTGGCGCTCCAGATCTATATCGGCGGCTCGCGCTTCAACGCCGAGAGTCTCGTCTCCTCGATCGTGGCGCTCGGCATCACCCGCGAGCTCGGACCGGTCCTCGCCGGCCTCATGGTGGCCGGCCGGGTCTCCGCCGCGATCGCCGCCGAGCTCGGCACGATGCGGGTCACCGAGCAGATCGATGCGCTGGTGACTCTGTCCACCAACCCGTACAAATATCTGGTCGGCCCCCGCCTCATCGCGGCGGTGATCGCGCTGCCGCTGCTCGTCGTGGTCGCCGACACCATCGGCATCATGGGCGGCTACATCGTCGGCACCAGGTCGCTCGGCTTCAACTCGGCCGCCTATCTCAAGAACACCGTCGACTTTCTCGAGCCGCACGACGTCAGCTCGGGCCTCATCAAATCGGCGGTGTTCGGCTTCATCATCGCGCTCATGGGCTGCTATCACGGCTTCAATTCGAAGGGCGGCGCCCAGGGTGTGGGACGCGCCACGACCAATGCCGTGGTCTCGGCCTCGATCCTGATCCTGGCGGCGAACTATGCGATGACCTCGCTGCTCTTCAACGAGTGACGGCGATGGCGGAGGCCCATATCGAGCTCAACGACGTCCGCAAGGCCTTCGGGTCGAAGCCGGTGCTGAACGGCGTCGACATCGCCGTTCAGCGCGGCCAGTCGCTGGTGGTCATCGGCGGCTCCGGCACCGGCAAGTCGGTGATGCTCAAATGCATTCTCGGCATCATCCATCCCGACTCCGGTTCGATCCGCATCGGCGGCGAGGAAGTCGTGGGACTTTCGGGCTCCCAGCGCGACAAGGTGCTGTCGCGCTTCGGCATGCTGTTCCAGGGGGCGGCGCTCTTCGACTCGCTGTCGGTCTGGCAGAACGTCGCCTTCGGCCTCATCCAGGGCAAGAAGATGCGACGGCGCGAGGCCAAGGAGATTGCCATCACCAAGCTCGGTCAGGTCGGCCTCGGCGCGGAAGTCGGCGAGCTCTATCCGGCCGAGCTGTCGGGCGGCATGCAGAAGCGGGTGGGCCTTGCCCGCGCCATCGCCGCCGATCCCGAGATCATCTTCTTCGACGAGCCGACGACCGGCCTTGACCCGATCATGGCCGACATCATCAACGATCTCATCGTCGACTGCGTCAAGCGCCTCGGCGCGACGACGATCTCGATCACCCACGACATGGCCTCGGCCCGCAAGATCGCCGACGACATCGCCATGATCTACAAGGGCCGCATCATCTGGCAGGGCAAGGCCGCCGATGTCGACGACAGCGGCAACCCTTATGTCGAGCAGTTCATCCACGGCAGCGCCCAGGGCCCGATCCAGATGGAGGTGCTGCGGCCTTAAGGGACGAGAACCCGCGTTAGCTGTCGGACTCGACCCAATCTGGAAGGCTTGTCCGCGGCAGCAACATGAACCCACCCTCTCCGACCATTTTCAACCCGATCTTCGCGACGTGCATGAGTCCCAAGGAACAAAAAACGGCGCGGTCCTTTGACCGACTCCACTGCTCGTTGATTCTGCTGCGGTAGATGCGATCGCTTTCGGGCACCTGTCTTTTGATTTCGGCTTCTACATTGTCGGAAGCTTTCTGCACTTTCTCGTCCAATTTCCTCAACTTGGCTCGTTTATTGGACGGGATACGGGGTCGGACATTTTCCATAGCCTCATTCAGAAGTCGTTCATACTCGCTATCTGAGTCAAGATTTGGCAACCAAGCTTCGATTGATCGTGCTGCGTCCGGGTCGAATGCTTCCAGCCGCTCATAGGTCGCGTCGATGAGAGCGTTGTGATATTTGACCGATAATGGTGAGTGCCCGACACCAATACCGATACATTGTTGTTGCGGCACTCCAAAGCAGACTGCAGGATTCAAATCGTCTGGCGTAGTTTCCGCAAGAAAGACATCTCCGGGGCTCATGTGCTCCTTGAGGAATTTCTTGATCGTAGCCAAGCCTTCGGTATCTGAATGATCGTTGCCGATCAATATCAACGTCCCTTTCAAGCTTACCTTTGACGATCCGACGCAATCGTTTTGGAATTGGTCGGTGCAGATGAAATCCGTTTTGACGTAGTCCACCAACTGCTTTGTGGTCTTGTAAATCGTCTCTGCCTTGGCAACCTGCTTGGGTTCTGCCTTGGGCTTTGACTTTGCCGGCTCGACCTTCGCTTCCTCTTGGACCAGGGAGGCCAAAGGCTCGAGGACGCCAAGGGTGTAGTCGTACAACGCGCCAAGAATTCCGCCGGGTTGCAGTTGATTGCCCTGCGAGGTCTGTGACTGCGTGGGCATCGTGGGGAGCATACCCTTGCATTCGAGGTCCTTATAGGCAAGCCGTCCGACTGGCGATCGGTCAACCAGGGTTCCTTCTTGGTCAGCCTCTGTGTAGCGTTTGCACGGGGAAGCAATGGACCGGGTGCAATCTGGATCGAGCGACTGCCGAGCGTCCCCACATTCGATGGTGATGCGAAGATCGTGGGTGCGTTCGTGATGTTGTTTGTGAAGTTGAACGAAGTAGAACTCATCTGCGTGGTCTCCGAGATCGTGCTGCGGTCGATCTAAGGCAAAAACCGGAGACGCTCTGTCACGTTCGGCACAAGCACGAGCAAAAAAGAAGGGCCGCGTCCTGGCGGCCCTCCCGTGCGATGCAAGGCTGCCGATGTCGATGACAACGGCAACCCTTATGTCGAGCAGTTCATCCACGGCCCAGGACCCGATCCAGATGCAGGTGCTGCGGCCGTGAGCCATTGGTAAGGAAGGCTGGTCCTACATCCGATTGCCCATGGCTCTCGACCATCGTTCAGCCGAATTCCTGGGGCAAATCACCACCACATCCGGATTGTCTAGAAACTCCGCCTGCAATTGATCTGCAACGGCCATCGGCGCTGCCACGTAAATCGTCCTCTCTCCATCGGACAACGTCCGCATCTGCTCTGCATAGAGCGCCGTCCGCGCCGGGGTTTCCTCTCTGCTAATCGACAAAAATTCGTCGCTAGCTTCGTTGATTTCCCGCTTGAGCCGGTCGACGGCCTTGCGGTTTTCGCGAGGAGTCAGATGCGATAGCTGCGAGGCCGCATTCTGATATTCGGACAATCGCGCGGTGGCCTCCGTGTGCAGCGACCGATGGGTTTCCTCAAGCTCCCTGGCATATTCGGGATCGATCAGCCGCAGCCGCTGAAGCGCGAGATCTGCCAATTTAATCATCGCCTCACCAGTCCGAGCGGACATATCGCTCTCCGCAACGGCAATGGACTGCTCCTGCGGTGCGCCGAAACAGGCTGCGTCACGCACCGCTGGATCCTGCAGTTCCGTTCTGCTGACACCACAGAGAACGCGATCATCTGGTCTGAGATTCCTTGCAACCAGCTCTCGACAGGCGGCGATGTCATCCTTGTCATCGAGAAGGTAACCGATCACCACGGTTTTTCCCTTCAAGCTTTCACCGGGCCTGGCGACACAAGGTTTGCCCATACGCGCACACAGGAATTTGCTCGCGGCGGCGGCTGCGTCGAAGTCGCGCATGGACGGCCAGTTTCGCGGTTGAATCACGCCGATTTGCACCGCCGTTTCATAAAGCTGGTCGCCCCATTGAAAGGGGTTGAAGATTCCAGGCAGGTTCCGCCTGGCCTGCGACGTCGCCAGTTGCTGGAGATCGGGCGGCATCTTGGGCAGCATGCCCAATTTGTTGAGATGCTTGCGGGCACGCTCGGCCCTTTCTTCGCGAGTCAGCCAGTGATGATGCGTCGCTTTCTGTCTCTTTCCTGGAGCGTTTGCACGCGGACCTGATGGCACGGGTCCAGACTGAACAGTGCGGTGGCCGAGGCTCCCGAATTTTGGAGACGGTGCGAAAGGCGTGGGGGCATTGGCGGTGGTGTTGAAGCTTGGGGATCCGGTAAAATTGAAGGAAGCAAGGCTCATCCTGATGGTCTCCCTGATTGGTAGCGCGGTCGATCTAGCGCAGAGTCGGGAGACGGTCTGTCACGTTCGGCACACCCGCCGACAAAAACAAGAAGGGCCGCGCATCGGCGGCCCTTCCGTGAGATCTGTGCTTGTCGATCGGTCCGGTCGCGCCCGGGCGACCGGAGGAACGATCAGTCGGGCAAGGAGGCTGCTCCCATGCCGATGGCCGCTCCAGATACCGCGACAGCAGCTGCGATCACACTCGACATCGGATCACCTCCTTTCAATTGTTGAACACAGGTTGAGCAATGTGGCGTCAGGCGAGCTTGGCGTCCAGCGAAATTTCGACGCCGGCCAGCGCCTTCGACACCGGGCAGTTGGCCTTGGCCTGCTCGGCGATCTCCTTGAACTTGGCCTGGTCGATGCCGGGCACCCGCGCCTCG
>DATAOT010000065.1:0-14015 GCA_036265615.1 Aestuariivirgaceae bacterium | reverse complement strand
TCGGCCATGGCCTTGACATCGTCGGGCATGTTGGTGAACGGCGCCATCACCACCATGCCGCCGCCGATCCCCTCCCAGGTGTCGGTCGATTTCCAGGTGCCGTCGAGCACCGCCTTGGCGCGGGCGATGTAATAGTCGTTCCAATGGTCGGTGATGGCGGTGAGCTGGGCATGGGGGGCGAATTTGATCATGTCCGAGGCCTGGCCGAAGCCGTGGATGTGGTGCTCCTCGGCGATCTGCAGCGGCGCCGTCGAGTCCGTGTGCTGCACCATGATGTCGGCACCCTGCCCGATCAGCACCTTGGCGGCATCGGCCTCCTTGCCGGGATCGTACCAGCTCGAGACCCAGATGATCTTGACCTTGAAGTTCGGATTGATCGACTGGGCGCCGAGCATGAACGAATTGATCCCCGCCACCACCTCCGGGATCGGGAAGGATACGATGTAGCCGGCGATCCCGGTCTTCGACATGCGCGCCGCGATCTGGCCTATGATATAGCGGCCCTCATAGAAGCGGGCGGCATAGGTCGAGAGATTGGGAGCGCGCTTGTAGCCGGTGGCGTGCTCGAACTTGACATCGGGAAAGCGCTTGGCGACCTTCACGGTCGCATCCATGAAGCCGAAGGACGTGGTGAAGATCAGGCCGCAGCCGTCGCGGGCGAGGCGCTCGATCGCCCGGTCGGCATCGGGACCGTCGCTGACATTCTCGAGATAGGTGGTCTCGACCTTGCCTTCGAGCGCGCGCTGGAGCGCCTGGCGCGCCTGATCGTGCTGGTGCGACCAGCCGAAGTCGCCGACCGGGCCGACATAGATGAAGCCGACCTTGAGCTTGTCGGCGGCCTGAAGCGCGCCGGCGCCGGTCGAGAGCGCCAGGAGAAGAACTAGAACCAGCCGTTTCATGGCAACGCCTCAACGATCCGGGATGAAGGGCTGACCGAGATTGGCGGGGGCGCTCGCCCGGGTCAATATCCGGGTTCCCGACATCAGCACCAGCACCAGGATGGTCATGAGATAGGGCAGCGCGGCCAACGCCTGCGGCGGCAGGTCGATGCCGCGTGCCTGCGCTTCCAGCCCGAGGATCATCACCGTGCCGAAGAGATAGGCGCCGACGGCGAGACGCCAGGGCCACCAGGAGGCAAAGACGACGAGGGCGAGCGCAATCCAGCCGCGGCCGGCGGTCATGTTCTCCACCCATTGCGGCGTGTAGGCGAGCGACAGATAGCCCCCGGCAAGGCCGGCACAGGCGCCGCCGAAGGCAACGCAGGCATAGCGGGCCGCGACGACGTCGAAGCCGAGCGCGTGGGCGGAATCGTGGTTGTTGCCGATGGCGCGAATGATGAGCCCGAGGCGGGTGCGAAAGAGCACGTAAGAGACGCCGGCAACCAGGGCGATCGAAAGATAGACGACGATGTCCTGACCGAACAGGATGCGCCCGACATGGGGAATATCGGTCAGGAAGGGGAGATAGAGCGGCTGCAGCTTGGCGCCCGGAAGCCCGACCAGCGACTCCCCGACCAGGCCGGAGAGGCCAAGACCGAAAATGGTGAGCGCAAGACCGGTCGCCACCTGGTTGGCGGCGAAGGTCAGCGTCAGCACGCCGAAGATCAGCGCCATCAGCGTTCCGGCCAGTATTGCGGCAACGAGGCCGAGAAGCGGCCAGCCGGTTAGCAACGCTGCCCCGAAGCCCGACACCGCTCCCATCACCATCATGCCCTCGACGCCGAGATTGAGCACGCCCGAGCGTTCGACGACGAGCTCGCCGATCGCCGCGATGAGAAGCGGGGTTGCGGCGGTGATGATGGTGAGGATGAAGGTCTCCATGCCGTTCAACCGGTCTTGAGCCGCAGCCGCGGCAGGCCGCGCAGCGCGATGCGGTAGTTCACCAGCATGTCGCAGCCGAGGATGTAGAAGAGGAGCACCCCCTGAAAGACACGGCTCACCTTCTCGGAGACGCCGAGCGCCGCCTGGGCTTCCTCGCCGCCGAGATAGGTGGCGGCCAATGCCAGCCCGGCAATGAGGGCGCCGACGGGGTTGAGACGACCGAGGAAGGCAACGATGATGGCCGTGAAGCCATATCCCGGCGAGATGGCGGGCTGGAGCTGGCCGACAGTGCTCATGATCTCGCCGATGCCGGCAAGGCCCGCGAGCCCGCCCGACAGGAGGAAGGTGAACCAGACGATTCCCTGTCGCGAAAATCCGGCGAACCGCGCCGCCTTGGGGGCGAGGCCGGCAACGCGGATCTCGTAGCCCTTCATGCCCTTGGCAAGCAGGAACGTCAGGCCAATTGCGGCGGTGATGGCGAAGGCCACCCCGAGATGAAGGGTGCCGCCGAAGGTCGGGAGCAACTGCCAGTCATCGAAGCTCACTGTCTTCGGGAAGTTGTAGCCTTGCGGGTCGCGCCAGGGGCCGCGGACCAGCCAGTCGAGAAAATACTGGGCGACATAGACCAGCATCAGGCTGGTCAGGATCTCGCTCGCGCCGAACCGGTTCTTGAGCAGGGCGGGAATTGCGCCCCAGACCATGCCGCCGATGATGCCAAGCGCCAGCATCAGCACCGTGACCATGGGGAACTGCCATTGGGTAAGCAGGACGGGAATCAGGCTGCCGGCGATGGCGCCCATGGTGAACTGGCCCTCGGCGCCGATGTTCCAGACATTGGCGCGGTAGCACAGGCAAAGCCCGGCGGCCATGAGCACCAGCGGCGCGGCCTTGAGGGCGAGGTGCTCGAGGGACCAGCGGGCGCTCAGCGGCTCGATGAAGAAGACGGAGAGCGCGCGCAGCGGGTTGAAGCCGAGGGCGGCGAAGATGATGGCGCCGGTCACCACGGTCAAGGCGATGGCGAGGAGCGGCGACAGCAAGGCCATCAGCCGGGACGGTTCGGCGCGCCTCTCAAGGATGAGCTGCATCGCCGCTCCCTTCCCGTTCAGCGCCGTCACGAACGCCTGCCATGAGCAGCCCGATGCTCTCACGGCTGAACTCGCGAATGGGCCTTGGCGGCGACAGCCGGCCACGCGAGAGCACGGCGGCACGGTCGGCAATCTCGAAGATTTCGTCGAGATCCTGACTGATGACCAGGACCGCCGAGCCGCTTCTGGCAAGATCGATGAGCTCCTGCCTGATGCGCGCGGCGGAGGCGGCATCGACCCCGGCGGTCGGCTGATTGGCGACCAGCACGGCCGGTCTGCGTTCGAGCTCGCGGCCGACGACGAATTTCTGCAGATTGCCGCCCGACAGCGCCCGTGCCGCCGGATCGCGCTTGCCCTTCTGGACGCCGAACAGCTCGCAGACGCGGCTCATGATGCGGCGCGCGACATCGAAATCGACAATTCCGCCGCGCACCATGCCGAGATTCTCGGGATAGCGGGTCAGCACGACGTTCTCGGTGAGGTCGAGCTCGGCCACGGCGGCATGGCCGAGGCGCTGTTCGGGGACGAAGGCAGCGCCGAGCCGGCGCCTGGAGGTGATGGTCATGAAGCCGCAGGCACGACCGCGAATGGCAACCGCATCGCCATCGCGGACCGGGCGCTCGCCCGACACGGCGCTGAAGAGCTCGGCCTGGCCGTTGCCGGCGATTCCGGCAATGGCGACGATCTCGCCGCCATGGACGTCGACGGTGACATCGGCCAGATGCGGCGCGAAGGGGCTGTCGGGCACCGCGCTGAGCCTGTTGATGGCGAGGAGCGGCGAGCCACCTGGCATGTCCTCGTTCGAGACGCGCAGGCTCGGGATCTCCGAGCCGACCATGAGGCGGGCGAGACCGCCGGCGCTTTCCTGGCGCGGATCGACCTCGGCAACCACCCGGCCCTGACGCAGGACGGTCGCACGGTGGCAGAGGTCGCGGACCTCCTCGAGCCGATGGGTGATGTAGAGGACGGCACAGCCCTCGCCGGCGAACCGCCTCAAGGTGGCGAACAGCTGCTCCGATTCCTGCGGCGTCAACACCGATGTCGGCTCGTCCATGATCAGGAGCTTGGGGTTCTGCAGCAGGGCCCGCACGATCTCGACGCGCTGGCGCTCGCCGACCGACAGGTCGGAGACATGGGCCGCCGGATTGAGCGCAAGACCGTATGTGGCGCTGACCTCGGCGATGAGCGCCGGCAGCCGGCCGGGATCGGCGGCGCCGGGGGGCAATGCGAGGGCGATGTTCTCGGCGACGGTCAGCGGCTCGAACAGCGAGAAGTTCTGGAACACCATGACGATGCCATGGCTCAGAGCCACAGCCGGCGAGGCCATGGCGACGGACTGGCCGGCCACCCTGATCTCGCCGATATCGGGCTGAAGCGCGCCGTAGATGATCTTGACGAGCGTCGACTTGCCGGCGCCGTTCTCGCCGAGAAGCGCGTGAATCTCGCCCTGCTGGATGGCAAGGGATACATGGTCATTGGCGACCAGCGGCCCGAAATGCTTGGTGATGTCGAGCGCCTCGAGCACCGGAACCGGCGGCGAAAGCTTCTCCGAGGGGTCGCCGTAGATTTCGCTCACGGCTCGCCGCCCAAGGTCAGGGCGCCCAGCGCCGGTCCTATTGCGGCATCGCGCACCAAAAGCTCGCCGACGATCCCGGCGGCGACGGCAGCGGGCAGCCTGGAACCGCCGGTCGGGGCGCCGACCGGGCACACCAGGCGCGCGGCATCCTGGCGGGCCATGCCGGCCTCGATCATGCGTTTTATGAAACGCATGCGCTTGGCGGCGCTGCCGACCATGCCGACAAACGGGAAGCGGCGCGCATCGAGGGTCTCGGCGGCAAGAGCGAGGTCGAGGGTGGCGCTGTAGGTCATGATCAGGATGAAGGCGCCTTGCGGGATGTCGCCGAGCAACCGGCAGGGGTCGGCGGAGATCCTGATCTCGACGCCCGGCGGCAGCATCGCCGGAAACGATGCGCGCCGCGCATCGACCCAGGTCACCGCAAAACCGAGGGCGGGAAGGGTCGGCACGAGCGCTGTGCCGACCGGACCGGCGCCGAAAACCCAAACCGGCCGTGCCGCGGGGCGCGCCATCGCTCAGGCTTCCGCGCCTGATCGGATGCGGCGAACCGCCCGCATCACTGCCTCCGGCGTGGCCGGAACATCAAGGGCCGGTACGGCGCCGGGCTTGAGCGCGGCGATTGCCTGAGCGATGGCGGAGAACACCGAGATGGCAAGCATCACCGGCGGCTCGCCCACCGCCTTGGTGCCGAGGCCAGTGGCGTCGCGGCCCGGTCGCCCCGATAACAGCTGCACGCGAAAATCGGTCGGGAGATTGGCGGCAAGCGGAATCTTGTAAGTGGCAAGCGAGTCGGTCAGGAGGCGGCCAGCCTGATCGCGCACGATCTCCTCCATTGTCAGCCAGCCCAGGCCCTGGACGAAGCCGCCCTCGATCTGGCCGCGGTCGACCGCGGGATTGAGCGAGGAGCCGCAGTCCTGGAGGATGTCGACACGGTCGAGGCGCATCTCGCCGGTGAGCGTGTCGACAGTGACCTCGGAACAGGCGGCACCATAGACGAAATACAGAAAAGGTCGCCCGTGGCCGCGCTGGCGGTCCCAGCTGACCTTGGGGAGCGCATAGGATCCGAGCGCGGTCAGCAGCAGGCGGGCGCGCACAGCGCTCGCCACCAGCTCTTCGAAGCTCCAGCGCTGGTCGCCGGCGGCGATGGCACCCTTGCCGAAGCGCGGGAGGCGCGGGTCGACACCGGCCATGGCCGCGGCATGGTCGAGCAGGCGCTTCTTCAAGGTTTCCGCCGCCCGCCTTGCCGCCATGCCGTTGAGGTCCAGGGTCATGGAGGAAGCGGTCGGGCCGGCGCCGGGCAGGACTTCGGAGCTCGCGGGCTTGATGATGATGCGGTCGAGGCCGAGCCCGAACTCCTCGGCCACGATCTGGGCGAGCTTGATGTTGAGGCCCTGCCCCAGCTCGCTGGCGCCATGCCTGAGCTCGACCGAGCCGTCGCCGTGGACGGCCAGGAAGACATCGGCACGGTTGAGCCGGCTGTCGGTGAAACCGGCGCCAAACTTGACCGGCGTCAGGGCAATGCCCTTCTTGAGAAATTCGCTCTCGTAATTGTGCTGCGCGATCGCCTTGCGCCGCGCCCGGTAGTCGGCCGCGCGTTCGAGCTCCTCGATCAGGGCGAGAGCGACATTGTCGGTCAGCGGCAGGCCATAGGGGGTGACATCGCGACCCACCCGGTAAAGATTGCGCTTGCGCACATCGAGCGGATCGAGCCTGAGCGACAGCGCCACGGCATCCATGAGCTGCTCGGCCACCAGCATGCCATGCTGGGCGCCATTGCCGCGAAAGGCGGTGGCCGGCGCATGGTCGGTTCGCAACCGCCGCAGCTCGAAGCGAAGCTCGGGATAGAAATAGGCGTTGTCGACATGAAACAGCGCGCCCTCGGCGACCCGCTCCGAGAGATCGACCGCAGCGCCGCATGCCATGTCCATCACGACATCGACGGCGAGAATGCGTCCGCCCTTGTCGGCGCCGACGCGCCAGGCAACGCGGGCCGCGTGGCCCTTGCCGGTCATCATCAGGTCTTCGCTGCGGGCGAGCCGACATTTCGCCGGCCGGCCGGTGACGTGGGCAGCGAGGGCAGCCAGCGCGGCCCATCGCGCCGCCTGGCTCTGCTTGCCGCCGAAGCCGCCGCCGGCGCGCCGGCATTGGCAGACGACTTGCGCCTCGGCGATGCCGAGCATGCGGGCAATGACCCGGCCGACATGGCTCGCATGCTGGGTCGAAGAATGGACGCGCATGCCGCCTTCGCCATCAGGAATGGCCAGCGCCGTCTGGGTCTCGAGATAGAGATGCTCGGGCCCTGCGATCGCGAGCGTGCCGTCGAGCCGCAGCGCGGCCATGGCGAGCGCGGCCTCGGGATTGGCGCCCTTCTGGAGGCGCAGCGGCGCTGCAATGTCGCCGCCGGCCACCCTGGCCGCTTCGGCAAGCGTCGCCACCGCAGCTTCCTCATCGAGGGTGATGCGGGCGAGGCGGGCCGCCCGACGCGCCGCCTCGTGCGTCGCGGCAACGACCGCGAAGACAGGCTGGCCGTGATAGAGGACGCGCTCCTTTGCGAGAACCGGATCATCCCCCTGCTCCGGGCTGCAGTCATTCACCGCCGGGATGTCCTTGGCGGTCAGGACCGCCAGGACCTCCGGCGCCCGGCGCACCGCATCGAGATCGACCGCCTGGATGCGGCCCCGGGCGGCATCAGCGCAACCCGGCGCGACATGCACGGTGCCGACCGGCTCGCGCAGATCATCGATGAAGCTGGCAGTGCCGCGGAGATGGGCTTTGGCATCGTCATGGGGAAAGGACTGGCCGAGGATGCGCGGCTCGGGCCCGCCCAGGCCCGCCGCTCGCTCATTTTGAATCTTAACCGAGATGCTCAAGAACCACCTCCCGCGTTTGGGCGATGCGGGTCGAGGCGGACGCGGCGCCGCGCACCTCGGTCAAGGCCTTGAGGAGCAGCGCCTTGGCGGTGTCGAGCCGATAGGCGGCCGTAGCACGCTCATCGCCCGGCGGGGTGAAATCCTCGGCAAGCATGGCGATGGCGGGGGTCCAAGGGCCACGTTCGGCAAGGCTGAGGCCGCGAAGGCTCCGCTCGGTGACAAGGGCCCGTGTCGGGACGGGGGCAAGGCCGGCAAAGGCGATGCGCGAGGCGGCGATCACGCCGCGTTCGAGCGTGAAGCGGAAGGCGCCGACCAGGATTGCACGGTCATTGTCGTAGCGCTTGGCCACCTTGTAGCAGCGAAACAGCTGGTCGAGCGCGAGCTTCGGCACCGTCACCTCGGTGATGAACTCGCCACGGCTGCGGTCCTGCCGGCCGGGTCCCAGGTAATACTCCTCGACCGGCACGCGGCGGAGGCGACAGTCATGCCTGAGCTCGAGAGTCGCTCCAAGCGCCATCAGCGCCGGCGGCAGATCGGCCGCCGGATCGGCGTTCGCAAGATTGCCGCCGAGCGTGGCAACCGCACGGACCTGGCCCGCCCCGAAGCGGCGACAGAGCGCGCCGAGGTCGGGGTCGATGGCGGTCATCGCCGGCTCCAGCGCCGCGAGAGGAACGGCGGCGCCGATCGCGAGCCCCGCCTCGGTGTCGGTCAATCGGCGCAGCTCCGGGACACGGCCGAGATGGATGATCTTGGCGAGCGTGCCATGGTCGCGCGCAGCCTTCGGCAGCACATCGCTGGCGCCAGCGATCAGAATGGCATCGTGGTGGCCGGCAACAAGCGCAGCGAGGCGATCGAGGCTCGACGGCGCCGCAAAGAAGCGGCGGTCATCGCCCACGACGATATCGTCGTCGTCGGCGATGGCGGCAAGCTGGCGCAGGGTGCGGCGGGCGGCGTTGGCGAAGGCATCGCGGCGCGGCGGCGAGGTGCTGCAGACGGAGACCGCGGCATCGATGATGGGACGGTAGCCGGTGCAGCGGCACAGGTTGCCGGCGAGCCAGGCGGCCGCGCGGTGGCGGTCGACCGTGACATCGCTGTGGAACAGGGTGAACAGCGCCATGACCATTCCCGGCATGCAGAAGCCACATTGCGGGGAATGGTGGGCGAGCAGCGCCTCCTGGACGGGATGGAGCCGCGCGCCGCTGCGGCCCGAGACATCCTCGATGGTGACGAGTTCCTTGCCGTCGAGGGTGCCGAGAAGCGTCATGCAGGCATTGATCGGCTCGTAGATCACGGAGCCGTTGCGGCAGGAACCGAGGGCGACCGTGCAGGAACCGCATTCGCCGCGGCCGCAGCCTTCCTTGGCGCCGGTGCGCCGGTCGACCTGGCGGAGATGGTCGAGCAGGGTCGCATCCGGCGCGAAATCGGCCAGCTCAACGACACTGCCAGCGCGCAGGAAGCGTATGGCTCGGCGCATCGACTCACATCCCACGGGTCCCCAATGCGGTCATTGTCGCCGAATCGCACTTGCGGCAAAAGAGCAAAATGGAGGCATAGGCAACAGGCAATAGGCCGTGAGCGGTGCACTTCCCTACTGCTTGCTGCCTTAGCGATCGCCGGCAACGCCATAGCTCGGCGCTCGCAAGGGGTCGATCGCGCGCATGAGATAGGCCTCCATCTGCGGCCGGTAGTCGTCCCACAACCGGCGCAACGCGGCGATCGGCGCCGCGTCGTCCCAGTCGACGCGCAGGTCGACCAGCGGGAAGGGCTCGGCATCGGCGAGGATCAAGGCGGCCGAATGCACCGGGCCTTCCTCGCCGCCCGCCGCGAGCCCCGCCTCGAGCGCCTGGAGCAGGCGCTCCGCCAGATGCTCGGCCGCATGCGTCGCGAAGGCGTTGGCCATGGCCTCGGGAACCGCCTCGGAGGCGAGCAGATTGCCGGCGGCGACAACGCCCGGGCCGCTCGCCACGGCATGACGACCGAGGATCCTCTCACCGGTGAAATGCGCGGTGCGTCCCTGGCGATCGACCACGGCGAGCTGGCGGAAGGAGGGATGCGGCCGCTCGGCAAGCGCCCGGGTTATCGCGGTCGCGGCATCGGCGCCGGCGGCAATGTGGTCGAGCACCAGCGGGCCGAGCGCCGGGTCGGTGATGTTCTGGGTGGCAACGGCACCGATGCGGGCGCGGACATGGGGGCAGCGCGCCCCGACGGCGATGGACGAGGTGGCGATGGCGACCCCCACCATGCCTGTCCTGGCGCAGCGTCCGACGAGCGAGAAGGTCATGGCGCTTCATCCGGAATGACAGCGGTGACCTCGATCTCCATCAGCCATTCGGGGCGGGCGAGGCCCTGGACGATGAGGCCGGTCGACACCGGGAAGACGCCCTTGAGCCAGCGTCCGACGGTCCGATAAACCGCCTCGCGATGCGCGCGGTCGACAAGATAGATCTGGATGCGGCAGATGTGGTCGAGGGAGGATCCGGCCTCGCCCAGGAGTTGCGCGACGTTGCGCATCGCCTGATCGGCCTGGGCGGCCGGATCGCCGAGCCCGACGGTTTGCGAGGTTTCGAGGTCCTGGCCGACCTGGCCGCGCAGGAACACGAGGGTGCCGCGCGCAACCACCGCCTGGCACAAATCATTGTCGAGACGCTGGTCGGGATAGGTGTGCCTGGTGTTGAAGGGCCTGAGACGCTTGTGAGTCATGATGTCGGCTTCTCCGATGATTTGCCGGCGCCGCGGACCCGCGCCGACAGGCCGGCGGCCCGCTCGGCGGCTTCGAGCGGCCCGTCCCAATCGAATGTGCGATAGACTGCGGCAAGATGGGCGAAAGGTGGCGATTGGGCAAACAGCTGGAACGTCAGACGATGGCCGGCATAGTCGGAATTGATGAGGTCGCGGGCGAGCGCCAGAAGCTTGCGGCGATCCTCGGCCAGCCACTCCTCGTTGATGGTGTAGAACTTGTCGAGCCACGGCTTGGTCTCGGGGTGGTCGAAGGCGGCGGCATCGGGGGTGACGCAGATCTGTCCGCCGCACAATTCGCGGGCGGTATGAATGGCGCGCGGCAGCCCGGTCATAGCGTGAACGCGGCCGGTGAACAGCAGCGACTGGTTGGGCATCAGAAGGCCGCGCGGGCTCGTCTCGGCCAGCGCGATGGCGGCGGTCAGATGGGCATTGATCCCCTCGCGCCAGACGGCGAGCTCGGCGAGCTTCTCCTGGACGGCCTGCTGCTTGTCGAGGCCGGTCTGCCGCAGGTTCCACAGCGCTGCCCCGATCAGCAGATCGGCGAAGGACAGCGTGCGCTGGACGAAGGGAAAGGCGGAATAGCGGTGGAGCGTCTGGCGGATGAAGGCGGCAGCGCGGGTGTGGCGGTAGAACAGCACGTCTTCCCAGGGAATCAGGACATCGTCGAGGATGACGAGCGAATCGATCTCGTCGAAGCGGTTGGACAGGGGGTAGTCGCGGGCCGGGGCACGGCCGGCGAAGCCGGTCCGGCAGATGTGCTTCACGCCCTTGGCATCCATGCGCAAAATGCACCCCAGGGCGTAGTCCGACAGCTTGGCGTCGCCCCAATTGGCGATGGTCGGCTTGAGGAAGGCCTGGTTGGCATAGGCGGCGGCGGTCTCGTATTTGGCACCGCGGATGACGATCCCGGAATCGGTCTCGCGCACCACATGGACGAGCATGTCGGGGTCCTGATCCTGCGGACGCTTGGAGCGGTCGCCCTTGGGATCGGTGTTGGCCGAGACATGGAACGGGTCGGAGGCGATCGCCAGCCGAATGTGGCGGGCGATGTTCTCGGCAAAGCGCGGATCGATCTCGTTGAGAATGTCGGTGCCGTCCCACAGCGACCACATTTCGCCGATCGTTTCGTCGCCGACACGGGTGACGATGCCGCCGATGTGGCGGGTGACGAGGTCGACGGCGTCGCGCTTGGCCTGCCAGTCGGCGGCGGCGAAGGGCAGCTTGAGGCCGATGGCGTAGCGCTCGCCCTCCTCCTCGTAGGACATGCGCTCGCGGGTCGCAGGATCATGCGCCATGTCGTAGATGCCGGCCCGGATATCGACCACCGGGCGGAAGGCGGGGTGCGCGGTGACGTCGTGGACCCGCTCGCCATTGATCCAGACGTCGCGGCCGTCGCGGATCGATGCGCGATACTCATTGCCGGTCCTGATCATGTCCAATGCTCCTGCCACCACGCTTGACGGGGGACAGGCTAAGCCCTGATCTTTAGGAAGGAAAGACGGGGTCCGCCGGAGGCGGATCTGAGAAAAGGGATGCTGATGCGCACCGAGACCCCCCAGCCGATCCACCTCAAGGACTACCAGCCCTCGCCCTGGCTCATCGATCAGGTGGAGCTCGATGTCCGGCTCGATCCGGTCGAGACGCGGGTGGTTTCACGGCTCGCCATGCGGCCCAACCCGAAATCGCCCAAGCCCGGCGGACCGATCGTTCTCGACGGCGAGGCGCTGACCTTCGGCAGCGCCGGCCTCGACGGCACGCCGCTCAAGCCGGAGCAGATCTCCTTCGAAGGCGGCAAGCTGACGCTCGCCGGCATTCCCTCACGCAAGGTCGTGGTCGAGATCTCCTCAACCTGCAATCCGCAAGGCAACAGCGAGCTTTCCGGCCTTTATCTCACCAATGGCATCTACTGCACCCAATGCGAGGCGGAGGGTTTCCGCCGCATCACCTATTTCATCGACCGGCCCGACGTGCTCGCCCGCTACCGGGTGCGGATCGAGGGCGACAAGGCGGCCTGCCCGGTGCTGCTCTCGAACGGCAATCTCGTCCAGTCGGGGGATATCGAGGGCAGCGACCGCCATTTCGCGCTGTGGGAGGACCCGCACCCCAAGCCGAGCTACCTGTTCGCGCTGGTCGCTGGCACGCTTGCCCATGTCGCCGACCGGTTCACCACCCGCTCGGGCCGCGAGGTCGGGCTTCGCATCTATGTCGAGCCTGGCAAGGAGGACCGCTGCGCCTATGCCATGGAGTCGCTGAAGCACGCCATGCGGTGGGACGAGGAGGCGTTCGGCCGAGAGTATGATCTCGATCTCTTCATGATCGTCGCGGTGTCGGACTTCAACATGGGGGCGATGGAGAACAAGGGGCTCAACGTCTTCAACGACAAATACATCCTGGCCCTACCGGATTCCGCCACCGACACCGACTACACCAACATCGAGGGCATCATCGCGCACGAATATTTTCACAATTGGACCGGGAACCGCATCACCTGCCGCGACTGGTTCCAGCTCTGCCTCAAGGAAGGGCTGACGGTCTTCCGCGACCAGGAGTTCACCTCCGACGTGCGGTCGCGGCCGGTGAAGAGGATCAGCGACGTCCGGCTGCTCAGGACCCACCAGTTCCCGGAGGATGCCGGTCCCCTCGCCCATCCGGTGCGGCCGTCCTCCTATATCGAGATCAACAATTTCTACACGGCGACCGTCTATGAGAAGGGGGCGGAGCTCTGCCGCATGCTGAAGACGCTGCTTGGGCCCGAGGCGTTCCGCAAAGGCATGGACCTCTATTTCGAGCGTCATGACGGCGAGGCGGCAGGGGTGGAGGACTTCGTGCGCTCGATGGCGGATGCCTCGGGGCGCGATCTCAAGCAGTTCTTCCGCTGGTACGAGCAGGCCGGCACGCCGGAAGTCATCGCCGAGGGAAGCTACGACAAGGCGCGGGCGAGCTACACGCTGACCTTGACCCAGACGACGCCGGCAACGCCGGGGCAGACGGTCAAGGCGCCGTTCCACATCCCGCTGGCGATCGGCCTGGTCGGGGCCAATGGCGAGGACCTGCCGCTCAAGCTCGAAGGCAAGGGGCTGATCAACCGGCAGGTGATCGAGCTCACGGAACGGACCCAGAGCTTCCGCTTCACCGGCCTCAAGGAGCGCCCGGTGCTGTCGGTCAACCGGGGTTTTTCAGCACCTATCAAGCTCGCATCGAACCTGACCGACGGCGATCTCCTGTTCCTCATGGCCGAGGACGGCGACAGCTTCAATCGCTGGGAAGCGGGGCAGACCATCGCCCGCAAGCTGATCATGGAGGCGATGCCGGCGCTGGCCGAGGGGGCGGCGCTGCCCGACCCGTCGCGCTTTGCGGCGGCACTCGGCGCCTCGCTCGACAGCCACGAGCTCGAGCCGGCCTTTGTCGCGCTGATGCTGTCGCCGCCGGGCGAAGGCGACATCGCCGGCGAGATCGGCCGCGATGTCGACACCGACCTCGTGCACCGGGCGCGCGAGTGGCTGAGGGGCGAGAGCGGGCGGATGCTGGAGAACCAGCTCTACGAGGCGTGGAAGCGGGCGGAGCCCGATCCGACCTACAGCCCCGACCCGCTCAATGCCGGGAAGCGGGCGCTGCGTCACGCGGTTCTCGGGCTTTTGGCGGCGGCCGATCCCGACGAGGGGGCAACGCTCGCGCTCGAGCAATTCGCGAGCGCCCGCAACATGACCGATGTCATCGGGGCTCTGTCGGTGCTGATCCAGATCGAGCGGCCGGAGCGGGAGGAAGCGCTCGACCGCTTCTACGAGAAGCACCGGGGCGATCATCTGCTGGTGGACAAATGGTTCGCGCTCAATGCCCAGGTGCCTCAGCCGAAGGCGGCGCGGCGGGTCAAGGCGCTGATGGGACACAGCGAGTTCACGCTGACGCGGCCCAACCGGGTCCGGGC
>DATAOT010000064.1:0-10587 GCA_036265615.1 Aestuariivirgaceae bacterium | reverse complement strand
GACCTTTGCGCGCGAGATGCGGCAGCACTGGCCGGACATGCCGGGGAAGGAAATCTTCACCAGGACCAGCCGGCTGGTGCGGGACGTGCGCAAGCGCATCGCCGACATCCGGGCGGTGGGCGGGGCCTATGTCGGGACGGCTTGACGGCGCTGCCGTGACCTGAACTTTCGTAAGATTGATCGCTAAGCGCTTCCTGCATAAGCTTCCGCAATAGAACCAGCGGAGACAGCGATGAGCAGGATGTCGCTTCGGCGGAATCTGACCGTCGAGGATGCGGTGGCCGAAGTGTCGGCCCGACTTCGGCAGGAGAACCCGGCCAGTGCCCGCCGCCAGGCGGCGGCGGAAGCCCACATGCCGGGCGGCAACACCCGCACGCTTCTCTATTATCCGCCGTTTCCGATCGCCTTCGCCGGCGGCAAGGGGGCGCGGCTCACCGATCTCGACGGGCACGAGTATCTCGATCTCGTCAGCGAGCAGAGTGCTGCCGTCTATGGCCATTCGGAGCCGCGGCTCATCGAATGCATCGCCAGGGTGGCGCGCGACGGGATCAATCTCGGGGGGCCCAACCGCTATGAGGCGGAGCTTGCGGCCGTGGTCACCCGCCGCTTCCCGATGATCGAGCAGGTGCGGTTCTGCAATTCGGGAACGGAGGCGAACATGTTCGCCCTGTCGACGGCACGGGCGGTCACCGGCCGCGACAAGGTGATGGTGTTCGCAGGCGCCTATCATGGCGGGCTGCTGTGGTTTCCGAACGGACCTGGGGCGCTGAACGCGCCAGTGCCGGTGGTGATCGCGCCATTCAATGACGGCGAGCGGACGCTTCGGCTGATCGAGGAGAATGCCGACAGCCTGGCGGCGGTGCTGATCGAGCCGATGATGGGCGGGGGCGGGTGCCTCCCCGCCTCGCGCGCGTTCCTGACGGCGCTCCGCCGCGGCTGCGACCAGCATGGCATCGTTCTCATCTTCGACGAGGTGATGACGTCGCGGCTTGGACCGCATGGGCTACAGGAGACGCTTGGCGTCAGGTCGGATCTGACCACCCTTGGCAAATATGTCGGCGGCGGCATGTCGATCGGCGCCTTTGGCGGCCGGGCGGCGCTGATGGCGCGGTTCGACCCGCGCCGGCCCGATCACTGGAACCATGCCGGCACCTTCAACAACAATGTGCTCACCATGGCGGCGGGCGTGGTCGGGCTGACGCAAGTGTTCACGCCGGAAGCAGCGGTCGAGCTGAACGACAAGGGCGAGCGGCTGCGGGCACGGCTCAATGACGCCGCCCGGCGCCGGGCGCTGCCGGTCACGGTCACCGGCGTCGGCTCGCTGATGACGATCCATTTCTCGGCCGGCCCGGTGGACACGCCGGCCGATGTCGCCCGGGCCAATCAGGCGCTGAAGCCGCTCCTCCATCTCGATCTGCTGCTCGATCATGTCTACATCGCAAAACGCGGCTACATCGCGTTGTCGATGCCGGTGAGCGAAGCCGATCTCGACATGACGGTCGCGTCGTTCGAGGGATTTCTCGATCGCTGGGGGGCGCTGATCGAAGAGTCAAGGCAATAGGCAGTAGGCGGTCGGCAACTCCTTCCCTCATGGCCGGCGCCCAAGCCGGCCATCCAGAGTGTGCTCCCGGCAAAGACTGGGTGGCCGGGTCAAGCCCGGCAATGAGGAAAAGGGAGATCGTTCTGCGCTCGAAGCGGTGCCCGCGCGCTGCTGCCGCGCTACCTCGAGAACAGGCCGAGGAATTGGTCGATGGCGCTGAGCCGGGCCTTGGGAGCCGGCACCGAACCGAGATCGGTGAGATCCCGCTTGCTGCTGCGATTGACCTCGAGCATGTCGCCCTTGCCAGTGCCAGCCGAGGTCGGGCCGTCGCTGGCCGCCATGCTGGCCATGGCGCTCAGCACCCGCGCCTGCAAGACGTGGACCGGAGGAGCCAGCGATGCCTCGGTCAGCTGCGCCGGCGAATCAGACTTGCCGAAGGGCTGGGGCGACCCGTCGCGCCGCACCAGCCGCGATGCGGTCATCAGGCCGGCCTGCCAGCTCACCTCGGTGGTGCCCTCGGCAAGGGGACGAATCAGCGGGGCGTCCTTGGTGGTGGCGCTCGCCAGCTCCATGGCGAAGCTGCCCTTGGCGGCAGTGTTCGAGGTGAGGTCGCGCTCACCGACGAGATGCTGGTCGGCATTCACCGGACCGAGACTCTCCTCCATGGTGACCGGGCGCTCAGCGAAATTCGGCTTCTCGACCGGCGCCGAAGCCGGCTCGATCTGCATGTTGGCGGCGGCCAGCATCAGCACCTCGATGGGCTTGGGACGGGGCCGCGGAATGACGGGCTCAGGCGGGGTCTCGGCCTTCGCGACCTGCTTGGGCGCCGGCGTGTAATTCTCGAAATCCTGTTCCTGGAGATCGGCAGAACGGGTGCCGTTGGCGTCGTCATCGCCTTCATCCGCTGCCGCCGGCTGGTCTGCCACAGCCACGGCAGTCGGCGCGGTGGTGAATTTCGGGGCGGCGGTCGCGATCTGGAAGCTGGAGGCCGGACGCTTGTCGCGGGCGCCGATGGTGTGGGCATATTCGCCATAGATCTCGGCAAGCTTGGTCGGGCTGATGCGCGGCCAGTGCCGGACGTGGCCCGAATCGACATGCACGAAGCCGCCGCCGCCCGCCGGGTAGTAACCGACGCCGCCCACCTGGCGCACCAGGGCGCTGTTGCGCAGCTTCTCCAGAGGCACATCGGGGAAGTACATGTCGATGGCCTTGCCGGTGATGTGCTGGCTCTGCGTCGCCACGTGGCGCCCGATGCGCTTCAGCATGGCATTTGTTTCGGAAGAACGATAACCACAAATGATGCGGATCGGCTGTTTGGAGCCGAGATCCTCATGAAGCTCCCACATCAGATCGATGGTCTCGGGCGACATGGTGGTCGGCCGGTTCTTCCGCCAGTCGCGCAGGATATAATTGAGCTGCGCCATGGCGGAAGGAATGTAGCGGCCATCCTTCTTGTAGGTGATGGTCAGCGATTCGTGGGTGTGGACGTGATACAGGCTTATGGTGCGGACTTCGGCGGCAGCCCGACCGCTGGTACTCAAACAGAGCATCGTGCCCGCAAAGAACACGGCGATAGACCGAATAACGGCCAATAGCAGATGCTTCACGCGTAACTTTCCCCGCTGTGGTGACGCAGATAAGCGCCCACATTCACCCTAAACGGACCCGTGGTCAGACCCCGAACCCCAGATTTAACCCCCAGGATACCCACGTCATCCAAAGGGTTACATGGTTGAGGAGTTGTCCACAAGAATGCGGCTGCTATTGGGCAGCAGCAGGTGGAGGAATGATTAGAGATTTTCCGTTAATGTGATCTTAATGCCGCGGTTTGATCGCGAGCGGTCAGCGCAACGCGACGTCATCACCCCCCAATGCCTTGTCGAGCTGCGCGTCGCGACTGTAGACGTCGGGATACATGATGATTCGCCCCGTCTCGTCCGGCCATGCGGTGAAATAGGCGAGATGCACCGGAAGCTTGTGCGACAGCCGCACTGCCTGGTTGCTGCCCTGCTCGATGGCCGCGTCGACCCGCTCGGCGTCCCAGCCCAGCACCAGCTCGGCAAGCTCGCGGGGATTCTGCACCCTGACGCAGCCATGGCTGAACGCCCGCACCTTCTTCTCGAAGAGCGATTTGGTGGGCGTGTCGTGCATGTAGATGGCGTGACTGTTGGGGAACAGGAACTTGACCACGCCGAGGGCATTGCCTTCGCCGGGGGGCTGGCGAACCGACAGCGGCACCTTGTTGCTGAAGCGCGACCAGTCGACATAGCTCGAGCCGATCTCGCGACCGCGGCCGTCCAGCACCTCGTAGCCCATGCGGTCGAGATAGCTCGGATCGCGCCGCAGGTGCGGTAGCATTTCCTTGATGATGATCGACTGCGGCACGCCCCAATAGGGATTGAACTCGACAGTCTCCATGACATCGCTGAACACCGCGGTCTGGGTGTTCGGCTTGCCGACGATGACCCGGGTCTGCCAGATCGGGCGGTTGTGATCGACGACCTGAAGCTCGAAGGCGGCCTGGTTGACGAGCACATGGCGCGTGCCGAGATCACGCGGCATCCAGCGCAGCCTCTCCATGCTGTCGATGATGCGCTGCACCTGCTTCGGTTCGCCGGCGTCGTTGAGACGGGCAATGGTGACATTCCCGACGATGCCGTCCGGGCGCAGCCCCGACTGCTCCTGGAAGCTGCGCAGGGCCTCGCTGTCGGCGGCCGAGAGCACGCTGTCGCCGGGATCGGCCGGCAGCTGATCGGCAACCGCGGTACCGGTCGAACCCTCGGAGTCGCCGAAGCTCGGGTTCGAGGGATCGGCCTCATCGTCGGCGGAGCCGGTGGTGGACACGGCACCTGGATCGGCGACATCGTCGGATGGCGCGGCGTCGTCGCCGGCAAGCGGCGCCGCCTCGACGGAATCATCCTTGGTCTCGTCGGCGGGGAGGGTGAGGAAGCCGAGCCGGGCGAGGCGCTTGCGCAGCAACGGCACGCGGTCGTCGCGCTGACCTTCGCGAATGGTCGGGCCAGCTGCGATCGGCGGCGACTCCTCGGCATGCTCGTTGCCGGCTCCCTGCTGCATCAGGGCGCGACGGAAGATGGCATAGGCCGGATGAGTCGGGTGCAGCGAGGCAAGATAGCGTTCCGGAGTCGGGCTCGCGGCGAGAGCGGCGAGCGCCGCCTCGGCAGGAACGGTCGGCGGGTTCAGATCGTGATAACCGCTCAGCCGATTGGGAATGATGCGGCCGCCCGAGGCGTGCTGGGCATAGCGCAGCGCCACAACGGTCAGCTGGATGTCGAAACGAGCGAGCGTCCGCACCTTTTCGGAATCGGACAGCTTGTCAAGATGACCGACCTCGGCGGCGACAAGGTAATCCCTGGGATCGAGGCCTTCGGCGGCAGCCGCGGCAAAATAGTGGCGGAGCGCGGCGACGCGCGGCTCGACGCCGTTGCGGGTGACCCAGACAGGGGTGAAGCCCCGGCCCTCATAAAAGGCGAGAACCGCCTTGCGCTGCGCCGCGGTGGCGCGGGCGCCCGAGGTGCCGTCGCGCAGGCGCTGCCACAGCGACTGGGCCATGGGGTCGTCAAGCTTCGGGGGATGGTCAGCACCGGCCTTGGGATCGGTCACCTGGACCAGCGGCTCCGGGCGGTAGGTGTAGATCTGGGCTGCCTCGCCATCGCCATCATCGGGACCGGAGGTGTCCTCCTCGACGACCTCGCGGACCGGCGGGTTCTCAAACCACCAGAAGCGCCGCGGCCGCGGCCTGACGCGGGGCGCATCAGCCGAATCGCTGCCCCAAAGCGTTCCGCCCGGACCGCGATTCTGCCGCCAACCGCGGTTCTGGTTCTGGAACCAGCCGCCCTGACGGTAGGTCTGCGGCGGGCCAAAGCCGAAAGGGCTGAACATGGTTCGGCGCTGTTGCTGCTGCGGCTGCTGCTGCTGGGCGCGCTGACGGGCACGGCGATTGCCGTCCCAATTGTCATCGGCGAAGCCGCCGCCAAACCAGCCAAAGCCCGGGCCCTGCTGGGCCGATGCCGGGGTCATTCCGCCAGGCGGAACTGCCAGCAGGACGAGCAGTCCGATCACCGACGCGACGAGCAGACCACAGCAACGCGGCATTTGCTTCCTCCCGGCGCGGGAACCTATCGGACCACGCCCCCCATAACAACCCCGAGCAGCCTCACACGTTCCAAAAACGCCATGGCTGTCACATCTTAGCCTCAAGTCCCAATCCCCGCATCTTGCGGTAGAGCGTCGAGCGTCCGATGCCGAGCTTGCGCGCCACCTCCGACATCTGACCGCGGTAGCGCTGCAGCGCCATGCGGATCATGTCGGCCTCGACCTCTTCGAGCCGGCGGATATGACCGCCATCGGTGACGGCCGGAATGCCGACGGCGATCCCGTCGCCGACGAGGCCGTTCTTGCCGGAGATGATCTGGCCTTCGGTCCCCATCACGGCGGCGTGCCCAGCGGCCACCGGCGGGCGCAGAGGCAGGGGCGGCATCGCCGGCACCTTGACCTCGTAGCCTTCGACAAGCGAAGCGATCTGCGGAAAGTCCTCGATCTCGAGGATGTCGCCCTCGCAAAGCACGATGGCGCGGAACACGGTGTTCTCGAGCTGGCGCACATTGCCCGGCCAGGCATAGGCAAGGAGCATCTCGAGCGCGCGCGGTGCGACGCCGTGGACGCGCCGGCCCTCCTCGGCGGAAAACCGGGTGATGAAGTGATCGACCAAGGCCGGGATGTCCTGCTTGCGCTCGCGCAGCGGCGGCACCAGGATCGGGAACACATTGAGACGGTAGTAGAGGTCCTCGCGGAAGCGCCCGGCCTTGACCATCTCGATCATGTTGCGATTGGTGGCGGAGATCAGGCGAATATTGACTTTAACCGGACGGCGCGATCCGACCGGATCGATCTCGCCTTGCTGAATGGCGCGCAGCAGCTTGACTTGCATGTCGAGCGGCAGGTCCGCCACCTCGTCGAGAAACAGCGTGCCTTGATCGGCCTCCTGGAACTTGCCCACATGGCGGCCGGTGGCGCCGGTGAAGGCGCCCTTCTCATGGCCGAAGAGGATGCTCTCGACGAGATTCTCCGGGATGGCACCGCAATTGACGGCGACGAACGGACGGCCGCGGCGATCGCTTTCGCCCTGAATGGCGCGGGCGATCATCTCCTTGCCGACGCCCGACTCGCCTTCGATCAGGATCGGGATGCTCGACTGGGCACCGCGACGCACCAGCCGGGCGACATTCTGCATGACCGGGGCGCTGGCAATCAGATCGGCGAAGGTCAGCTGGCCGCCGGCCTTCTGATTGAGCCGCTTCACCTCCTCGGTCAGGGCATTGACCCGCAGCAGATTCTGCATGGAGACCTTGAGGCGCTCGGGGCTGACCGGCTTCACCACGAAGTCATCGGCGCCGGCCCGCATCGCCTTGACGACGGTCTCGATCGAGCCTTGGGCGGTCTGAACGATGACGGGAATGTGGCCGCACAAGCCGTCGAGCCGCGACAGCAGCTCGAGACCATCCATGCCCGGCATGACCAGATCGAGCACGATGAGATCGATCGGCCGCGCTCGGGGCTCAGCAAGAAGGTCAAGGGCGGCCGCGGCGCCCTCGGCGAGCAGCGTGTCATGGCCGCAACGGCGGATCATGCTGTCCAGCAGGCGCCGTTGGGCGGGATCGTCGTCAACGATGAGAACGCGATGGGTCATGGGAGTTCGCTTGCCTGTCAGAGCTGCCGTTCGGTCGATCACGCCATCGAGCAGGGTCTTCGAAGACCGCCTGCCCGCCCCACCGCCGTCACATGGTGGAGTCGAGACTGGCAGCGATCGGTAAAGAGGCTATTAATTTCGCGCCGTATTGAAACAGTTCGATGCCTGCTCTAGGGTCCAGGCCGATGCCTCAGCGCGGCGATACAGCCGAACTCGACCGTTTCATGCTGGCGCTCTGCGATGCCGCGGGCGCGGCGATCCTGCCCTATTTCCGCAACCTGCCGGGCATCGACAACAAGGCCGAAGGCGGCTTCGACCCCGTCACCGAAGCCGATCGGGCGGCAGAACGTGCGATACGCGCCCTGATCGAATCAGTCTTTCCGGACGACGGAATTCTCGGCGAGGAATATGGACCAAAGCCGTCGGGCTCGGGCCGGGTCTGGGTGCTCGACCCGATCGACGGAACGCGGGCTTTCGTGTGCGGCCTGCCGACGTGGATGACGCTGATCGGCCTCATCGAGGAGGAGCGGGCGGTGGTCGGGGCGGCACATCAGGCGTTCGTCGCGGAAACCTTTCTCGGCGGCCCGGAAGGCGCCTTCGCCTATCGCCATGGCGAGCGGGTCTCGCGCCTGAAGTCGTCAGGGTCGGCACTCCTCAAGGACGCTCGCTGCGGCACCACCGGGCCGGCGCGCTACGGGCCAGGCGCCAAGGCGCGGATCTATGCCGATCTGCGCAGCCAGGTGCGGGAATTCCGCCATGATGCCGATGCCTATTTCTTCGCCATGGTGGCGGCGGGACAGATGGAGATCACCATCGATACCGGGCTTCAGACCTACGACATCGCGGCGCTCGTGCCGATCATCACCGGGGCGGGCGGATGCGTCACGAGCTGGAGCGGCGGCAGCCCGCTCAACGGCGGGGACATCGTCGCCTCGGCAGGTCCGGCGCTGCACGAGGTGATGCTCAACATGCTGGCTCAGGGCGACAAGGCGCCGATGAAGGCGTCGAACGCCGCCCAGAACTGAACCCGGAACTCGTCGCGTTCCTGAAGCAGCTCGTGACGGGCATGGTCGATGACGACCGCGGCAACGCCCGCCACCTGACGGGCGAAGAGCCGCGAAGCCTCGGTCGACACGACGCGGTCAGCGCCGGCAGCGACGATCAGCACCGGCGCCGTCAGGGGCCGCTCGCCCTTGAGCCGGTGGAGCTCGCGCATCGAGGAGAGAGCCGCCGACAGCCAGGCGATGGTGGGAGCGCCAAGACCCAAAGCGGGTTCCGTCTCCAGCACGCGGGCGGAGAGGGCGAAGCGCCGGCGATCGCTGGTGAGCACATTGCCTTCAAAGGATGCAGGGACCAGCGCCTGCCTGCCGCGGCCGGGGACGGCAATCCAGCCGAGGCCGGTCATGGTGAAGAACGGTGCAATGAGCCTGAGCATCCAGGGCGGCAGCGGCGCCGGAGCGAAGCCGAGAAAGGGCGAGGACAGCACGGCGCCGCTGAACCATCGATGGCGGCGAAGCGCCCTGAGCAGGATATGGCCGCCGGTCGAGTGGCCGATGGCATAGAAGGGCGGCGGGCAGTCGGGCAGAACGATCTCGCGCATGAAGGTTTCGAGATCGATGTCGTAGTGGCGAAAGCTGCGGACGTGGCCGCGCCAGGACTGGCGCAGCAGCCGGGCGGAGCCGCCCTGTCCACGCCAGTCGAGCGTGGCGACGGTGTAGCCGCGGGATCGCAGATCGCGCACCGTCTCGAAATAACGCTCGATGAACTCGCCGCGGCCCTGAAGAATGCAGACGGTGCCCTTGGACAGGCTCGGCCCGGGGGCCAGCGCGTAGCGCAGGGCGAGGCCGTCCCGCGTCTCCAGCCGGCCGCAGCTCATGCCGGCAGGACTCTCATTGCCGGGAACCGCGACCAGCTTCGGGGAGAGCGATGCGACCGTGGCATCGCTGACGGGCGAGAGCGCTGCTCCCGAACCCGGCAGGACGGCGTGCAGTGCACCCCCGGCCGACGGCATCGATCTAAACCATCCCACGTTCGAAAGGCGGCCCGCGTCCGGCGGCGGCCCTACTGGCGCCTGACCTCAGCCAGTTCGCCATTGGCTGCCACGATCTTGATCGAGAAAGCCTTGCCGTCACGGGTGGCGCTGAAGCCGTAGGTCTTGCCCGAGCAGCTGTCGGCCCTGATGTCCTTGAAGCCGAAATCGGCGACGATGCCGCGCGCCTTGTCGCAGCTGACCGAGCCCTGCGCCGGCGCATCGGCCGCATTGTCGGCGGCCTCCTCCTCCGCCGCGCCGACAGCGGGCGCACCGGCTTTCGGCCGGCGCGGCGGCATCGATTCGGCGCCACGCGAGCGCGCCCCCGTCCCGCCTTCGAGCGCCGGATCGATCGGCTCATCAGGCGCCGGCGGCGGCTGATAGGCATAGCGCGGGCGCGGGCGATGCGGCCGATAGGCCGGCGGCGGCTCGCCAGCGGGATCCTCATACTGGCGGGCAGCGGGCGGGTAATAGGGGGTCGGCGGGGGCGGCGGGAACAGACCCCAGGTCATGCCGTCATAGTGGCCATAATTGCCGTAGAACCAGTGCGACTGGGCCGAGCCGTCAGCGGGAGCGAGGCCGAGAGAGATCGCCGCCAGCGCGGCGACAGCGATGATTTGCGACGCTTTCCTCATGACAAAGCTCCCGAACGCGCCAAGCTTCGACGCGGGCTCCCGAATGGAATCGCTCCTCGCAAGGATTAGTGCCGATTTGCGGCGAGATCGCGGCTTTTGGGGCGGTCCCTCATTGCGCCCGGGCGACGCTGAGGATCGTTCCCGACCAGGGATCCATCACCACCCGATAAGGTCTGCCGCGTCGCAGCGCCACGAAGGCATAGGTGTTGCCCTGGCAATGGATCTGCTGGACCACCAGAAAGCCGCGGGCGATGAGGGAGCGGCCGGCATCAATGCAGTTCAACTTATACATGTAGCGCCAGGCATCCGGGTTGTAGGACCGGCTGCGCGGGTTGAGATCGGGCGACGGATAGGGCCAGAAGCCGCCATAGCCGCCGTAGAAATAGCCGCCGGCGCGGGCCTGAGGCGCGGCGACGAACAGCAGAGCGACGAGGCCGAGGGCGGCAAAAACGGGAGACTTCAGAGGCATGGGTTTCTCCATTCGTTGCCTCTTGAAGAGCCGAGGCGGGCGCCTAAATGAGGTGTGCGGTGCCCATGAGGGCCGCAAGACCACCCTGGCCGGACGTCCGGCAGGAAAATCGCAACAGAGCTCAAGGAGGTTGTTGCCATGTTGTTCGACTTTACCCCTCTTTATCGCAGTTCCGTCGGTTTCGATCGCTTCGCCAAGATGCTGGAC
>DATAOT010000063.1:0-30960 GCA_036265615.1 Aestuariivirgaceae bacterium | reverse complement strand
GGCGTCCCGCGCGCCAAGCTTTCCGGGACCATCCAGAACGATGTTCTCAAGGAGTTCATGGTCCGCAACACCTACATCTATCCGCCCGGGCCATCGATGCGGATCGTCTCCGACATCTTCGCCTACACCGCCCGAGAGATGCCGAAGTTCAATTCGATTTCGGTCTCCGGCTATCACATGCAGGAGGGCGGCGCGAGCGCCGATCTCGAGCTCGGCTACACGCTGGCGGACGGCCTCGAATATGTCAGGGCCGGGCTCAAGGCGGGCCTCGCCGTCGATGATTTCGCGCCGCGGATCTCGTTCTTCTGGGCGGTCGGGATGAACTTCTACATGGAAGTCGCCAAGCTGCGCGCCGCCCGGCTGCTGTGGGCCAAGCTCATGCAGCAATTCGCGCCGAACAATCCGCGCTCGTCAAGTCTCAGGACGCATTGCCAGACCTCGGGCTGGTCGCTGACCGCCCAGGACCCGTTCAACAATGTCACGCGGACGCTGGTCGAGGCACTGGCGGCGACCCACGGCCAGACGCAGTCGCTGCACACCAATGCGCTCGACGAGGCGCTGGCGCTGCCGACCGACTTCTCGGCGAGGATCGCCCGCAACACCCAGCTCATCCTGCAGAAAGAGGCGGGCACCTGCCGGGCTGTCGATCCCTGGGGCGGAAGCTTCTTTCTCGAACGGCTGACGCAGCAGCTGTCGCAACGCGCGCTCCAGCATATCGCCGAGGTCGAAGAGCTTGGCGGGATGAGCAAGGCGATCGCTGCAGGAATACCGAAGCTTCGGATCGAGGAGGCGGCGGCGCGCACCCAGGCGCGAATCGATTCCGGCGCTCAGATCGTGGTCGGCGTCAACGCGTTGCCGGTCGGAAGCGAAGCGGATCTCAAAATCCTGAAAGTCGACAATTCGGCGGTGCGGGCCCGCCAGATCGCCAAGCTCGACCGGCTCAAGGCCGAGCGCGACGGCGGGGCAGTGCGCGCGGCGCTCGACAGGCTCACCGCGGTGGCGCGCTCGGGAAACGGCAATCTGCTCGCCGCCTCGGTCGATGCGGCGCGGGCACGCGCCACGGTCGGCGAGATCTCGCTGGCGATGGAGAAGGTCTGGGGCCGGCACCGTGCCGAGATCCGGGCGGTGTCCGGCGTCTATGCGAGCACGATCGGCGAAGGATCGGAGGAGCTGTTCCGGACCCGCAGCATGGTTGCGGCCTTCGCGGAGGCCGATGGACGCCGGCCACGCCTTCTCGTCGCCAAGATCGGCCAGGATGGCCATGACCGCGGCCAGAAGGTGATCGCGTCGGCCTTCGCCGATCTCGGCTTCGAGGTGATCATCGGCCAGCTCTTCGCAACGCCGGAGGAGGTGGCGAAGGAGGCTGTCGAGCACAATGTGCATGTCGTCGGCGTATCGTCGCTGACGGCCGGGCATCTCTCGCTCATTCCGGCGCTCAAGGAAGCGCTCCGGGCACGCGGTCGCGACGACATCATGATCGTGGTCGGCGGGGTCATTCCGCCGGAGGATGCGGCGGCACTGGAGGCGGACGGCGCGGCGGCAATCTTCCCGCCCGGCAGCGCCATCCCGGAGGCAGCGCGCACGCTCCTCGCCGCGCTCAACCGCCATCTCGGCTATGCCCAGCGCGCCGGGGGCAAGGCGTAGCCAGGTCAGGGAGGCAGACCTGCCTTCTCCAGGCCCTCTCGATGATGCTGGCGGTCGCGGTCCTGCTGGTAATGCAGCGTTTTCAAATAGGCGCCGATGGAAAAGCCCGGCTGCAGATTCAGGACCTCGCGGGCGTGCGCCGCCGCTGCAGTCTTGTTGCCGATCTTCGCCGATGCTGCCGCGAGGAAGGCGTGAGTGGCACAGTCGGGGGTCGTGATGCGACTGAAAGCGGCAATCGCCTGCGGATAGTCGCCGGCGAGATAGAAGGCCCGGCCGAGATGGCCCCAGAAGCGCTCCGGGTGGTACGGGTTGAGGCGCATGGCCTTCTTGATCCACTCGATCCCCTCTTCCGGCCTGCCGAGCCAGGTCAGGATCTCACCGTGCTGGACCACAATCAGGTCATTGTTGGGATTGAGGGTGAGGGCCCGCTCCTGATGGTAAAGAGCCTTGTCGTGGTTGTCGGAAACCAGATGGACTGCCGCGAGAATGCGATGGACATCCGCATCGTTTTCGTCGAGGGACAGGGCGATCTGGAGCTCCCGGCCCACCTCGTCCCATGTGGTCTGCCTGTTCTCGCACCAGCCATACACCCAGCTCTGGCCAAGCACGCAGGCTCGCCATGCATGAGCATGGGCATATTCGGGGTCGAGGTTGATCGCGCGTTCGAGCATCTGAAGCGCCTCGCGATTGGCGTCCGGCAGCGACCAGTGGTGCAGCACCTTTCCCGCAAGCACGCATTCGTAAGCAGCCATGCTCTCGGTGGGCTTGCGCTTGGCCCGGTCCTGCGAGGCGGCTTCGACGCGGCCGCGGAGGGTCGAGACGATGGCGGAGGTGATTTCATCCTGGATGGCGAAGATGTCGGCCAGCTCGCGGTCATAGCGATCGGCCCAAACATGGGTGTCCGACTCGGCATCGACCAGCTGAACGGTGACCCTGACGCGGTTGCCTGCCTTGCGAACGCTGCCTTCGACGACATAGTCGACGCCGAACTCCTTGGCGATCTCCTGAACCGCCACCGCCTTGCCCTTGTGGACGAAGACCGAGCTTCGGGAGATGACGAGGAGGTCGCGAAACCGCGACAGCTCGGTGATGATGTTCTCGGTCAGACCGTCGGCAAAGAACTCCTGCTCGGACTCGCCGCTCATATTCGCGAACGGAAGGACGGCAATCGCCGGCTTGTGGGCGGGCTTGCTCGCCTCGAAGGGCGACTCCGTGGAAGAGGACAGCTCGCCGGGAAGGATGACGCGAAAGGCGCGGATCGGCCGCGTGATGTTCTTGAATCTCTGCTCGCCAAGATCCTCAAAGCCGAGGTCAAGTCGATCGCCCACCTGGTCCCTGACCGCAGCCGATACGCAAATCTCGCCGGGCAGCGCCAGCGCCTCGAGCCGCGCGGCAACGTTGACGCCGTCTCCGAATATGTCGTTCTGTTCGAAGATGACATCGCCGAGATTGATCCCGATGCGGTATTGAAGCGCCCGCGCGGCTGGCACTTCGACATTGCGGCGGGCCATCCTGAGCTGGATCTCGGCGGCGCATTGAAGCGCCTGGGTCACGCTCTGGAATTCGACGAGAAGCCCGTCGCCCGTCGTCTTGATGATCCGACCCCGGTTCTTGGCGATGACGGGGTCGATGAGCTCCATCCGATTGCTTTTCAGGCGCGCGAGCGTGCCGATCTCATCGGCCTCCATCAGCCGGGAAAATCCGACCACGTCGGCCGCGAAAACGGCGGCTAGTCTGCGCTCCGGCACGGTCTGTTTCATACCACGACCTGAACTCGAGAGGCGGGATTGCCGAAAGGGGCCTCAGGCCCGGACTCTATCAGAGACTTGCCGGGCAAGCACGGCTTTGACCCGCCAGGGAAGACTAGCGGCCGACGGGCGAGGGACGGCGCGAGGCGCGCATCATCACCATGTCGGCCAGGTTCTCCTTGGTGATGAAGCCCTTCAGCTGCCGGTCAGGCCCGACCACCGCAACCATCGGCGCCGGATGTTGCTGCAGCATCTGAAAGATGCCGTCGAGATAGGTGCGTTCGCTCACCACCGGGACGTCGCGGCGCATGATGTCGAGAACCGGCGTCTCCCCGCCCTTCTCGCGCAATGCCTCGATGAGGCCGCTGCGGGTGACGGCGCCCCTGAGCCCGCCCTGGCCGTCGACCACCGGGAAGGCCTGCTGGCTGGTGCGCAGCAGCAACTGTTCGGCATCGTCGAGGGTGCTCGAGGGCGACAGCGACTGATAATCAGTGATCATGGCATCGGAGGCAAGAAAGCCGCGGGTCAGATCGCGGCCCTGCACCAGGCCGGCCTCGGCACTGGCGGCGAGGAACACGAATACCGCAATCAGAACCAGGAGCGGGCTGCCGAACAGCCCGAGGACGCCGAGCACCACCGCCAAAGCCTGACCGATCCGGGCCGCGAGCTGGGTAGCGCGGGTGAAGCCGAGCGGTATGGCCATGAGGGCCCGCAGCACCCGCCCGCCATCCATCGGAAAGGCCGGAATCAAGTTGAAGATGACGAGGGCGATATTGGCCTCGGCGACCCGCGACAGAAGGCTCGGCTGCACGTCGCCCAAACGCGCCATGTCGGTGACGTCGAGCGAGGCACCGGCAAGCACGAACAGCACGACGGCGATGATCACATTGACCAGCGGTCCAGCCAGCGCCACCACGATCTCCTGGCCAGGCTTCTCGGGCATGCGCTCCAACGAGGCGACGCCGCCGATCGGCAGCACGGTGACGGTCGGGGTGGCGATGCCGAATTGACGCGCCGCGACGATGTGACCGAATTCGTGCAGCACAACGCAAACGAACAGCAGGACGATGAACACGACGCCCTGGACTGCCGCATCGATGCCGCCCTGGAAGTAGTTGGCCGCGCCAATGAAGGCGAGGAGCAGGAAGAAGGTGACGTGGATGCGGACGGCAGTGCCACCGATTTTGAATAGCTCGAAGGATCCGCCCATTGCGTGGTCTTGTCCTCTCGAAACCCGTGATCAGGCCGGAATTGCCTTCAGCCGCTGCTCGACGATCGACATGAACTCGCGGGCGGTCGGTTCCGACTGGTCGATCAGCGCCTTGAAATCCTTCCAGTCAAGGGCGAAGAGCGTCACGTCGGTATTGGCCCGCACGTCAGCGGTGCGGGCATTGCCGGTGAGGATACCCATCTCGCCGAAGACGTCGCCGCGCCCGAGCCGGGCGAGCTCGATCTCGCGGCCATTGTCGAGGCGGCGGATGACGCTGACCTCGCCCTCGGAGATGATGTAGAAGCGGTCGGGTCGGGCGCCTTGATGAATGATGATGTCGCCCTGCTCGAACAGCACCGTCTTGAGGTCCTTGGTCGCTTCGGCGAGCACCCGCTTGCGCAGCCTGGGGAAAACCTTGCCGAGCCATTGGTTGTAGGCGGCATGCGCCTCCTGCCCCGGCTGCCAATGGGCGGGGCACATCTCGCCGCTTTGCAGGCCGCGCAAGACACGCAGCGTCTCGCTGACATTGCGGCCGACGTCATGGTCGTTGACGGTCATGTGCCGGACGATGCCCTGCGGATCGATGATAAACGTTCCGCGCATCGCCGAACCGTCATCGGCGAGCACGCCGAAGGCACGACTCAAGGCATGGGAGGTGTCCGCGACCACCGGGAAATCGATTTCCTTCAGCTTGTCGTCCCGAGCAAAGAAGGCCTGATGGCTGAAGAAGCTGTCGGTGCTGGCGCCGACGATCTTGGCGCCGCTCTGGGCGAAGTCACCGGCCAGGGCGACGAATGCGGCGATCTCGGTCGGGCACAGGAACGAGAAATCGCGGGGGTAGAAGAACAGCACCACCCAGTCGCCCTTGAGCTCGGAGAGCGCAAATCTGCCCGGTCCGCGAGCATTGCGGCGCCAAACCTCAACCTCCGTGATGGGGGCGGGCTTTCCGACGGTCACAGTCATGAACAGTCCTCCGGGGATGAACGCCAACCCGCCTCGAGAGCCAATGTAGGTCGGAGCGGCGCGACAGAAAAGCGTGGGGTGGAACGGCATGGGAACCAAGCTTCCGAAGGAACATTGATCACGAAGAGCGCAAAGCTGGCGAGAGGTCGTCATGTCGGCAGCAAAAACCACGACAAATCACGACGTTATTCGAAAGTGGGCGGAACAGCGCGGCGGTCGGCCGGCAGCCGTTGCCGCGACCCATAAGGATGACGAAGGCGGGTTGCTCAGAATCGATTTCGGAGAGAAGGAAGATACGCTCGACGAGATCAGCTGGGACGAGTTTTTCAGGACGTTCGACGAACGCAAGCTGGCCTTTCTCTATCAGGAGGAGACCGAAAAAGGCGGAAAGAGCCGCTTTTTCAAGTTCGTGCGCCGCGACGGGGGCGAAAAATGACTCTCAGGGGGCGTGATCCAGAGCGGGAGACAACGCCACCTTCCGTCACGGAAGGCGCCACCAAAGCAGCGGATCGGATCGAGCTTCCCGCAACGACGCGTGAAGATCTCAACAAGCAGCTTCTCAGTCTTATCCCATCGCTCAGGGCTTTCGCCCGGGTGCTGACGCGAAACCCCTCGGAGGTCGACGATCTCGTCCAGGACACGCTCGTCAAGGCGATCAGCAACATCCATCAATTCACGCCGGGAACGAACCTTCGCGCCTGGCTGTTCACGATCGAACGCAACACGTTCTACACGGCCCACCAGCAACGCCGCCGACAAGCGGCGACACCACTCGACGACAATCGCGCCTTGAGCGTCTCGCCGAGCCAGGAATGGTCGGTGCGAATGTCGGCGGTGCAGGATGCCGTTCTGCAGCTTCCGGCTGAACAGAGAGAAGCTCTGCTGCTCGTGGCTGGCGCCGGCATGACCTATGACGAGGCTGCGGCAGTGTGCGAGTGCGCGCTCGGAACAATCAAAAGCCGCATCAACCGTGCTCGCCACCGTCTCGAGGAGCTCCTCGAGATCGAAGGGACCGCCTTCTTCGAGAGTAACAGCCGTTGTGGCTGACGCGGGGTCAATCCTGGATCGATAAGCCACGGAACATTCCTGAAAGCTATCCGGTTGACCGGGTCAATGCCCCGGCTGGGCAGGTCTCAAGGAGCGCGAGCGCATGGGTCTGTATTTGATCACGGGGGGCCAAGGTTTCATTGGCAAGCATTTGACAAACGAATTGATCGGAGCCGGGCACAGCGTGCGCATCATCGACAGCCTCGTCGAGCAGGCGCACGGGGGCAAGCCGCTGCCGGCCCGCAACGGGGCCGGGAAGACGAACGGGCACGCGCATGCGGTTGAAACGATCCGCGCCGACGTGCGCAATCGGACGGCGGTGCGGCGGGCGCTCAAGGGCGTCGACGGCGTGTTCCATCTCGCCGCCGAGGTCGGGGTCGGCCAGAGCATGTATGAAATCGAGCGTTATGTCGGCGCGAATGATGTCGGCACCGCGGTCCTGCTCGAGGAGATGACCCGGCAAACGGTGCAGCGGGTCGTCGTCGCGTCGTCGATGAGCGTCTATGGCGAAGGTCTCGCCTTCACCGAGGACGGAATTCGCGTCGAGAATGCGCAGCGCGATCCACAGGCCCTGAAGAGCGGCGATTTCGAACCGCACGGGCCCAATGGCGAGAAGCTGGTCAGAGCGCCGACCGACGAGAGCAAGCGCGTCGACCTCGCATCCGTCTATGCGCTGACCAAATACGTGCAGGAGCGGCTCGTCATGATGATCGCCGCAGCGTACGGCATCGAGGCGGTGGCGCTCAGGCTGTTCAACGTGTTCGGTCCCGGCCAGGCACTGTCCAATCCCTATACCGGGGTGCTCGCGATCTTCGCCGGCCGGCTGCTGGCTGGCGAGCCGCCGCTGGTGTTCGAGGACGGCCTGCAGCGGCGCGACTTCGTGCATGTCGGCGACGTGGCGCGCGCCTTCCGCCTTGCGATGGAAGAACCCGATGCAGCAGGCGAGATCGTCAATATCGGCAGCGGCGTGAGCCACACGGTTCTCGACGTGGCGCGGACGCTGGCAAAGGCGCTGGGCCGCGACGACATCGAGCCGCAGGTGCTGCAGCGCTCGCGCGCCGGCGATATCCGCCATTGCTTTGCCGATATCGACAAGGCGCGCCGCGTGCTCGGCTTCGAGCCGCAGCATCAGCTCGAACAGTCGCTTGGCGATCTTGTCGCCTGGGTCGGGAAGCAGAAGAAACCGACGAGATCGCCGGATGCGCATGGCGAGCTCACCGCCCGGGGGCTGGTGCTATGATCGTCGCCCACCTCAAGCACGTGCTGGCCGGATCGGTCCTGATCACCGGCGGGGCCGGGTTCATCGGCTGCAATCTCGCCGATGCGTTGATGAGCGAGGGCCGCGACGTCATCATCTTCGACAATCTGAGCCGCAAAGGGGTGGAGCAGAACCTGCATTGGCTGACACGGCGGCACGGCAAGCGACTGACGTTTCGCTCCGGCGACATGCGCGATGCGACGGCGGTTGCCGCGGCAGTGGCTCAGGCCTCGTCGGTCGCGCATCTCGCCGCTCAGGTGGCGGTCACGGCAAGCCTCGAGGATCCCTGGGAGGATTTCTCCGTCAACATGCTCGGCACCATGCACCTTCTGGAGGCGATCAGGCGCAAGGGCGTGCGCATGCCGCTGGTGTTTGCCAGCACCAACAAGGTCTATGGGGATCTCGGGGGCATTGAAACCACGATCAGCGACGATCGGCATGTGCCGCAGGACACGAGCCTCGCGACGCGGGGCATCAGCGAGGAGATGGCGCTCCGCTTCGCCACTCCCTATGGCTGCTCGAAGGGAGCGGCGGACCAATATGTCCTCGACTATGCGCGAAGCTTCGACATCCCGGCAGTGGTGCTGCGCATGAGCTGCATCTATGGGCCTCGCCAGTTCGGCACCGAGGATCAGGGCTGGATTGCGCATTTCCTCCGACGCGCGCTCGACGACGAGACGATGACGCTTTATGGCGATGGCCGGCAGGTGCGCGACGTTCTGCATGTGCAGGACGCAGTGAGGGCGTGGGTGACGGTTCTGGCCGATGCCGACAGCCTGGCCGGCCAGGTGTTCAATCTCGGCGGCGGACCGGGCAACGCCGTCAGCCTCAATGCGGTGCTGAAGGAGATCGAGCAGCTCATCGGCCGGCGAGTCCGGCGGGTTGTGGCGGCACCGCGGCAGGGCGATCAGCTGTGGTACGTCTCGGACACGGCGAAGCTCGCCGCGGCAACCGGCTGGCGGGCGACAATCCGATGGCAGGAGGGCCTCGCCGACCTCATGGCGTGGCTCGAGGAGCTGCAGGCGCGGGGCCGCCAAGCCGTCCAGTCGGAGCTCAGGAGCGCCAACGCATGAAGGTGGCGCTGGTCAATCCGGCCTGGACCTTCGAGGGGTCGATCTATTTCGGCTGCCGCGAGCCCCACCTGCCGCTCGAGCTCGGCTACTCGAAGGCAATGCTGGAGCAGGCAGGGCACAGCGTGGTGATGCTCGACGGGCTGCTGCAGGGCCTTGACAACGAGGCGCTGGTCGAACGCGTGGCAGGCTTCGCCGCGGACATGACGATGGTGCTGACCGCGCCGACATATCTGTTCTGGCGCTGTCCACCACCGGAGCTCAGGGTGCCGGCGGCATTCCTGCACCAGCTCGATGGCCGCGGCGGGACCACCGTCATCGCCGGACCGCACGGATCGATCACGCCTGGGCCGGCGCTCGCAAAGACCGGCGCCGACCTCGCCATCATGGGGGAATGCGAGGAGGTGATCACCGCGCTTGCCGAGAGCGGCGGCGTGCCGGTGCAGCACACGGCGCAGCGAAGCCCCGACGGCAGCGTCACCTGCCTCGACGGGCCGCATGCCAGCCGTTTCACGGATCACCGGGCGCTCAGCTGGCCCGACGACTGGGTGCGACGGCACCGCCATCACCATCACCGGTTCGAGCGGCCGGCGGAAGGCCCGGGCGCCGAGGTCGAAGCGTCGCGCGGCTGCCCCTATTCCTGCACATTCTGCGCCAAGCTTGCCTATCGCGACAGCTATCGGCGGCGCGACCTCGAACCGCTTCTCGATGAGATCGACGGGCTCCTCGCGCAGGGCGTCAGCTATCTCTATTTCATCGACGAGATCTTCCTGCCGCAGCCGATGTTGCTCGAAGCGCTGATCGCGCGCGAGGTTCAGTTCGGGGTCCAGACCCGCGTCGACCTGTGGAAGCCGGCGTTGCTCGAGCTGCTCGGCAGGGCCGGCTGCGTGTCGATCGAGGCAGGCGTCGAGAGCCTGACCGAGGCCGGCCGCGCCGAGCTCGCAAAACGCTGCGCCATGACGACCGAGGAGCTGACGGAACGGCTGATCATCGCCCGCCAGCACGTGCCGTTCGTGCAGGCCAATCTCATCGGCGAGCTTGGCGACGATGCGGCCGAGGTGGCCGCGTGGCGGGCAGAGGTCCAGGCGCATGGCATCTGGGCCAATGATCCGGTCCCGCTCTACCCTTATCCGGCCTCGCCCGATTATCAAAAGCTGTGGGGCAGGCCAGACGATCTCGCCTGGGAGCGGGCGCATGACCATTATCTGCGCAGCTTCTCGCGTTTCAGCGATATCCAGGAACAGCGGCCGGCACGGCTTGCCGAACTCGAGGACTCGTCATGGCAGCGGTGACCGGCCGCCGTCTCAAAGTGCTGATGACAGCCGACTGCGTCGGCGGCGTGTGGCGCTATGCCATGGACCTTGCCAAGGCGGCCATGGCGCATGGCGTCGAGCCGACGCTTGCCGGCCTCGGACCGCGGCCGAGAGCGGCGCAGGAGCGCGAGGCATTCCGGGCCGGCATCCGGCTCGTCTGGCTCGACGCCGAGCTGGACTGGGTGGCCACAGGCTCACCGGTGCTCGAGCGGGCGGCGCGGCTCCTCGACCGTGTCATCGAGGATTTCGAACCCGACGTGCTGCATCTCAATACGCCGGCTCTGGCCCATCTCGTTGCATCCGGCGTGCCGTGCGTCGCGACGCTCCATTCGTGCGTCGCGAGCTGGTGGGCAGCGGTGCGCCGCACGCCGCTGCCGCAGAGCTGGGAATGGAACCGCTGCCACGTCGAGAAGGGACTGCGCGCGGCGAGCCTGGTGGTGGTCCCGACCCAGGGCTTCGCGTCATCGCTCAGCGCGATCTACGGGCCGCTCCCCCGGCTGCGCGTCATCCATAATGGCAGCGCGGTAAGCGATCCGGGAGTCCCGAGCACACCCAGGGAGCCGGTGGTGATGGCTGCCGGCCGATGGTGGGACGAGGCCAAGAACCTGGCCGCGCTTCGCGCAGCCGCACCACAGGTCACATGGCCGATCGAGATTGCCGGGCCGCTCGAGGGTCCGAACGGATCGCGAAGCGAGGCGGGACCGCTCCGCGCTCTCGGCGAGCTCAGCGCCGGCGCGTGCACCGGGCGCATGGCCCGGGCGGCGCTGTTCGTCTCGCCGGCCATCTATGAGCCGTTCGGACTCTCCGTTCTCGAGGCCGCCCGGCTCGGTGCAGCGCTGGTGCTGGCCGACATCGCGACATTCCGCGAGCTGTGGGATGGTGCGGCGGTGTTCTTCCCGGCGCGCGATCCCGGGCGCCTGGCGCAATCGGTCAATCGCCTGATCGACGACAGTGCTCTGCGCGAAGCGCTTGCGGCGAAAGCACGCGAGCGAGCGGCGAACTACAGCCTGGACAACCAGGCGCAAGCCATGGTGCAGGCCTGGTCGCAGCTCAGCGGCAAGCACAGTCTCGCGGCATAGGCGTCCGGCGATGCAGTTCGTGCTGTTCACTCATTCCCTCACCTCCGACTGGAACCATGGCAACGCGCATTTTCTGCGCGGCATCGTGCGCGAGCTGCAGCGCGCCGGCCATGATGCGCTCGCCTGCGAGCCGGCGGACGGCTGGAGTCGCCACCAGCTGATGAGCGAGCCGGAGGGCGCCCGGGCGGTCAGGGCATTTGCCGCAGCCTTTCCCGACATTCCGATCATGCGCTACGGCGCCGATCCCGATCTCGACCAGATGCTCTGCGGCGCCGACGTGGTGATCGTACACGAGTGGACGGACCCGGCTCTGGTCAAGGCGATCGGCCTCAGGCGGCGAGCCGGCGGGCGGTTCATCCTGCTCTTCCATGACACGCATCACCGGGCAGTGACGGCAGAAGCGCAGATGGCGGCGCTCGAGCTCGGCGATTATGACGCGGTGCTGGCATTCGGGGCTGTCTTGAGCGAAACCTATCAGGCGCGCGGCTGGGGACGGCGGGTCTTCACCTGGCATGAAGCAGCCGATACCGCATGGTTTCGCCCGCATCCCGAGATCGTCGCCGACCGCGATCTCGTGTTCATCGGCAATTGGGGCGACGAGGAGCGCAGCGACGAGCTGCGCCGTTTCCTGATCGGCCCCTCGGCCCGGCTGAAGCTCACGACGAGCGTCCATGGGGTGCGCTATCCTGCGTCGGCCATCGAGGAGCTGAGCGTCGCCGGCATCGCCTATGAGGGCTACCTCCCCAACCTCTCGGTGCCGAAGGTGTTGGCGCGGCATCGCGCCACCATTCATGTGCCGCGCGGGCCCTATGTCCGGCAGCTGCCCGGCATTCCGACGATCCGCGTGTTCGAGGCGCTGGCCTGCGGCATTGCCCTGATTTGCGCCCCGTGGAGCGACAGCGAAGGGTTGTTCCGGCCCGGTCACGACTTTCTCGTCGCGACGGATGGCTTCGACATGGAGAGGAAGCTCGGGCTGCTCATGGCCGATCAGGCGATGCGCATTGCGATCGCGGCGAGCGGGCGCGAGCAGATCCTGGCCCGGCACAGCTGCCGGCACCGGGTGCAGGAGTTGCTTGCCATCGTGGCGGGTCTCGGCGCACCGGCATCGCAGGAGGCCGCGGCATGAGAATCGCCTTTTACGGCTCGAGCCTCACCTCCTCCTATTGGAACGGTGCCGCCACCTATTATCGCGGCATCATCCGGGCACTCGCCGGGCTCGGTTATGACACCACGTTCTATGAACCCGATGCTTATGACCGCCAGAAGAATCGCGACATCGATCCGCCGCCCTGGTGCCGCATCGTCGTCTATCCCGCGACGCGCGAGGGCGTGGAGCAGGTCACGGCTCAGGCCCGCCATGCCGAGATCGTCGTCAAGGCAAGCGGCGTCGGCGTCTTTGACGACGAGCTGCTCGCGGCCGCAATGGCGGCGGCGCGGCGCGATGCGTTGCGGATCTTCTGGGACGTGGATGCGCCGGCAACGCTTGCCGAGCTCACGGCTCATCCGGAGCTGCCGCTCAGATCGGTCCTCAAGGAGCTCGATGCCGTTCTGACCTATGGCGGCGGCCCCGGAGTCGTCGCCTCGTACGAGGAGCTTGGCGCAAGGCTGGCACGGCCGATCTACAATGCGCTTGATCCCGATACGCATCACCCGGTCAAGCCCGATCCGCGCTATCGGGCGAATCTGGCGTTTCTCGGCAACCGCCTGCCCGACCGGGAGGCGCGGGTCGAAGAATTCTTCATCAAGCCGGCAGGCGATGCTCCGCAATTCAGCTTCATCTTGGGCGGCGCCGGGTGGGAGAGCAAGCCTCTCCCCGCCAATGTCAGGCTGGTCGGGCATGTGCCGACACGCGACCACAATGCGTTCAATGCCAGCGCCGACGCCGTGCTGAACATCAACCGGGCCAGCATGGCGGCGCGCGGCTATTCGCCGGCCACCCGCATTTTCGAGGCGGCGGGTGCAGGCAGCTGCATCGTCACCGATGCATTCGAGGGCATCGAGAGCTTTCTCGAGCCCGGAGAAGAGGTGTTGGTGGCGCGCGACGGCCGGGAGGTGAGCGGCTGGCTCAAGGCGCTCACGCCGACAACCGCCCGCGCCATCGGCGAGCGGGCGCGCGCCCGGGTGCTCCGCGAACACACCTATGAACGACGCGCTGCGGAGACCGACGAACTGTTCCGCGGTCTCATAGCGGGCAAGCGCAGCGAGGCGGCGGCATGAAGCTGGTCTTCCTCGGGCTGTCGTTCAGCTCCTCCTGGGGGAACGGGCACGCCACCACCTATCGCGCATTGATCAGGGGACTCCATCAGCTTGGTCACGAGGTGACGTTCCTCGAACGTGACGTGCCGTGGTATGCCCAGCACCGCGATGCGGCGAGCTCGAGCTTCTGCCGGCTCGAATTCTATCGGTCGCTGAGCGAGCTCGTGCAGCGCCACAGGCCGGCCATTGCTGCCGCAGATGCGGTGGTGGTCGGGTCCTATGTGCCGGAGGGGGTGGCGGTGATCCGGCTCGTCCGCGAGATCGCCAACGGCGTGGTGGCCTTTTACGACATCGACACGCCGGTCACCCTCGCCAGGCTTGCAGGCGGTGGCGACGAGCATCTCGTGCCGGCGCTGGTGCCGACGTTCGACGTCTATTTTTCCTTCACCTCCGGGCCGAGCCTGGAGCGGCTCGAGCGCGAATTCGGAGCACGCAAGGCGGTGGCGCTCCACTGCATGGTCGATGCCGAGCTCTATCGACCGGCTCAGGTGCCGATCCGCTACGATCTCGGCTATCTCGGCACCTACAGCGCCGATCGACAGCCGGCGCTCGAACGGCTGCTGATCGAGCCGGCGCGGCTGTTGCCGTCACGCCGCTTCGTGGTGGCAGGGGCGCAGTATCCGCGCGACATGAAGTGGCCGGCCAATGTCGAGCATGTCGAGCATGTGGCACCGGTCGATCATCCGCATTTCTACGGCTCGATGCGCTTCACGCTCAACGTCACGCGGGCCGACATGGTGGCCGCCGGCCATTCGCCGAGCGTGCGGTTGTTCGAAGCAGCTGCATGCGGCACGCCGCTGATCAGCGATCGCTGGGCCGGTCTTGACCGTTTCTTCCCGGAGAGCAGCGCGATCTTCGTGGCCGATCGATCCGAGGATGTCATACGTGCCCTGACCGAGCTCGATGACGAGCAGATCGGCGCGATGGCGAAAAAGGCGCGGGCGATCACCTTGGCAAGACATACCGGGATGAGCCGCGCCTCGACGCTCGAAGCGGAGATCGCCGCGCAGATATCGCGCATGCAGAGGCGGCGACTCGCCAGGACGGCGTAAGCATCAAGCATCCTTCGGCGCTCCTCGATGCAACAGCGCTATCGGCATCAGCCTCGCTGATGTTAGATTGCACACGGTCAACCCCGCTCATGGAGTCAACAATGGCCAAGCAGACCAGTGACAAGATTTCTGAAATCGCTTCCAAGGCATTGAGGACCGGCAAGGCAACGGTCGCGCAGATCAAGGCGCTGGCGGCGTCCGCATTGGGTCAGGACGAGACCAAGGGCCGACGTGCGGCGAAGAAGACTTCAGCAAAGCGCGCGCCGAGCAAGAGCGCAACGCGCGCCCGCAAGGCGGCAGCAAAGCCGCGCAAGGCGGCAAGGGCCAAGAAGCAGGGCCGCTGAGGCTTGCCCGGAGGGTCGAAAGCTCTCTCCCGCCGCGGCCCCGTTCTCCGCCCGCAGGAGGACGGGGAATGCGATCGCAAGCTGCCGCCGTTCGTGCTCGACTGGTTCGCGGCACGTGGCTGGACACCGCGGCAGCACCAGATCGAGGTCTTTGCCAAGGCACGGGCCGGCCGCTCGGTGCTGCTGATCGCTCCGACCGGCGGCGGCAAGACGCTGGCGAGCTTTCTGCCGTCGCTGAGCGAGTTCGCGGTGCAGGCGGGACAGGGGCTCAACACGCTTTATGTGTCGCCGCTCAAGGCGCTGGCCGTCGACATCGCACGCAATCTCGAACGGCCGGCGCGCGAGATGGGCCTGGCGATCAGCATCGAGACGCGGACCGGCGACACGCCGCCCGCCAAGCGCCAGCGCCAGCGCCATCATCCGCCCGACATCCTGATCACCACGCCCGAGCAGGTGGCGCTGCTCATTTCCATGCCGGAAGCGCCACGGATGTTCGGCTCTATGAGCCGGGTGATCGTCGACGAGCTGCACGCGCTCGCCTCCTCGAAGCGCGGGGCGCTGCTGTCGCTCGGCCTCACACGGCTCAAGACGTTGGCACCCCGGCATGGTCGCATCGGTCTTTCGGCGACCGTTGCCGATGTCGATGGGCTGCGCGCCTGGCTCGAACCGCAAGGGAAAGAGGAGGGCGTGGAGGAACTCGCGGCCCTGGTGCAGGGCGCGGAAGGAGCAGCTCCCGATATCGCCATTCTGGACACCGATCAGCGCATTCCCTGGGCCGGCCACTCGGCGCGCCACAGCATCGGCGACATCTATGGCGCGATCCAGCGCGCCCGGATGGCGCTCGTCTTCGTCAACACCCGATCGCAGGCCGAGACCATCTTCCAGCAATTGTGGACAGTGAACGAGGCGGCGCTTCCGATCGCGCTGCATCACGGCTCGCTCGATGCGACGCAGCGGCGCAAGGTCGAGGCGGCGATGGCGGCAGGAACGCTGCGCGCCGTGGTATCGACCTCCACCCTCGATCTCGGCATCGACTGGGGGGCCGTCGACCTCGTGATCAATGTCGGAGCGCCCAAGGGCGCGAGCCGCATCCTGCAGCGGATCGGCCGCGCCAATCACCGGCTCGAGGAGCCATCGCGCGCCCTACTCGTTCCGGCGAACCGGTTCGAGGTCCTGGAATGCGAGGGAGCGCGGACGGCGGTCATCGAGGGCGCGCAGGACACCGAACCGCCGGCACGTCTCAAGCTCGACGTGCTGTGCCAGCACATTCTCGGCGTGGCCTGCGCCGGGCCGTTCCATCCCGACTCGCTCTATGCCGAGGTGCGAGGCAGCTTCGCCTATCGGGAGCTCGAGCGGGCGTTGTTCGACAAGGCCGTGGCATTCGTTTCGACCGGCGGCTACGCGCTCAAGGGCTATGACCGCTATGCCAAGCTCCGGCCGCTCGGCGATGGCCGGCTGCGGCTTGCCCATCCGCGGCTTGCCCAGCAATACCGCCTCAATGTCGGGACCATCGTTGCCGCCGAGATGGTCAAGGTGCGGCTGGTGCGACGGCGCCGCGGCGGTCTTCAGGGGACGAGCGCGCTCGTCGGCGGGCGGGTGCTGGGCGAAGTCGAGGAATGGTTCATCGAGCAGCTGCGGCCCGGCGATACCTTCCTGTTCGGCGGCGAGGTGCTGCGCTTCGAGGGGCTGGACGGGTTGGAAGCCGTGGCCAGCCGGTCGAGCGCCAGCGATCCGATGGTGCCGTCCTATCTCGGCGGCAGGTTTCCACTTTCGACCCACATCGCCGGGCGGGTGCGCGGCATTCTGTCCGACCCGGCGAGCTGGGGTCACCTGCCGCCGCAGGTGCGGAACTGGCTCGGCGTGCAGCGCTGGAAATCGCGGCTGCCCCGCCGCGAGGAGTTGCTGGTCGAGACCTTTCCGCGCGGCAGCCGCCATTATCTCGTGTGCTATCCCTTCGAGGGCCGACTGGCGCACCAGACTCTCGGCATGCTGCTGACGCGGCGGCTCGAGCGCATCGGGGCCCAGCCGATGGGCTTCGTCGCCAGCGACTATGCGCTGTCGGCGTGGGGATTACGCGACCTGTCGCTGATGATCGCCGCGGCGAAGCTGTCGCTCGCCGAGCTGTTCGACGAAGACATGCTTGGCGATGATCTCGAAGCCTGGCTCCAGGAGTCGCATCTGATGAAGCGGACCTTCCGCAATGCCGCAATCATCGCCGGGCTCATCGAGCGGCGCTCCCCGGGCCAGGAGAAGACCGGGCGTCAGACCACCTTCTCCTCGGACCTTATCTATGACGTGCTGCGGACGCACGAGCCCGACCACATCCTGCTCAGAGCGGCTTTCGACGATGCGGCGACAGGACTGATCGATCTCGGCCGGCTGGCGCATCTCCTGTCGCGGATCCGCGGGCGCATCGTCCACCAGCCGCTCGATGCGGTTTCACCCCTGGCAGTGCCGGTGATGCTTGAGATCGGGCGCGAACCCGTTTATGGCGAGGCTGATGACGCCCTCCTCGAGGAAGCCGCCAACGAACTCGTCGAGGAAGCCATGCGGCTCCTCTGAGCTTACCCGAATCCCAGTGGGCGGTCTCGACTTCCTGGCCGATCTCACAGGCGCGCTTTATGCGCCGGACTACCGGGCGCTGCTGGTGGCGGACCTCCATTTCGAGAAGGGCTCGAGCGTGGCGCGCCATGGCGTTCACCTGCCGCCCTACGACACGCGTGCGACGCTTGCGGCGGTGATGGCGGCAGTCGAGCGCCACCGCCCGGAGCGGCTGCTGGCACTCGGCGACTCGTTCCACGACCGGGCGGCCCCCGAGCGGCTCGACGCTGCCGATCGGTCGGCAATTGCCAGGCTCGGCGAGGCCGTCGATGTGATGTGGATCACCGGCAATCATGACCGCTCGCTGCCAGCGAGCCTGGGGGGCCGCATCGCCGAGGAGATTGCGCTCGGACCGGTGATGCTGCGGCACCAGCCGCGGAAGCTTGCGACATGCGAGATAGCCGGCCATCTCCATCCGGTGGCAGCGGTAACGCGGCGGGGACGAAGCGTCAGGCGCAAGTGCTTCATCGGGGATGGGGGCCGGCTGGTGATGCCGGCGTTCGGCGCCTATGCCGGCGGGCTCAACGTCTTGTCGGCAGCATTCGAGCCGCTGTTTCCGGAACGGCGTTTCCAGGTTTGGATGATCGGGGGACGAGCCATCCACCTCTTTCCAGCCGACCGCGTCTCGCCCTAGAGCAGGATGCTCTGCTCAGCCCGCGGCGACGACACGGATCAGAATGAGAAGAACCGGGATGACCGCGAGGACGGTGAGCAGCGCCCGGAGCCGGCCGAACCAACCCGGCAGGGCGCCGCGATCGGCACTCATGACATCCGCCAGGGCCTGGATGAAGAGCACAATGATGATCAGCGACAGGCCGATCGGCGGGGCAAGGAAAAAGGCGGCAAGGCCCATCAGCACAGGCATCGCGCCACCGATCAGCTCCTGGGTACGCCGGCGCTCGGTGGCGGTGCCGAGCGCGACGCCCCAGCGGATGCCGCCGAGGAAGGCGAGCATCAGCCCGCCATAGGCCAAGACCACGGCTATCGACTGACCCTCGGTCATCGCGAAGCCGGTGAAGAAGGAAAAGGCGGCAAGCCAGAACGGCAGCGCTCCGGCAATCCCGAGCCAGAGCGCGGCTCGCGGTGTGGTCTCCATGCCCCGGCTTTTAGCCGATGCTTCCGAAGCGTCAAGCGTGGGAGGGAGGGCGCTCATCCTTGACCATGCATCAGGTGTAGCGGCCGGCGCCGAGGCGGGAGAGAATGCTTGTGGTGGCGCGCAGCAGCTCGTTCTGGCTCAGCGGGCCAACCGGTCCCTGCGCGGCCGGCGTCTTCAGCCCAGCGGTCCAGTCGGGGTCGGATACCAAGACGACATTGGCATCTTGCTGTTGTGCCTTGGCATGGAACTCGGCGGCGCGGCGGGTCACCGCATCACTGTCGTGACGGGGGAGCGTGGCGCGCAGCATCTCGACCCTGGCGCCCGCATCGCTGTCGCCCTGGGCGGCTGCGAGCGCATACCAATAGGCAGCCTCGGCAACATTGCGGGCAACGCCGAGACCGCGCTCATACAGGATCGCCAAGTTGAACTGGCTGTCCTTCAGCCCCTGGAGAGCAGCCTCCCTGAACCATCTGGCGGCAGTCGCCATATCGACGGCATGGCCGCCGCTGCCGGTCATCAGCACGCCAAGATTGTGCATGGCGCGGATGTTGCCCTGCAGCGCCGCCTGCTCGTAATAACGGGCAGCGGCATAGGGATTGCGCGAAACGCCGCCGCCGCGTTCGTAAAGCGTCGCCAGACGGTATTGGGCCGGGGCAAGACCCTGTGCGGCGGAGCGTTCGAACCAGCGCGCTGCGGCCGCCTCATCCCTGCCGACTTCGCGGCCATCGAGAAATTTGCTCGCCACGACGAATTGGGCGATGCGATCGCCGGAGGTCGCCGCCTGCCACAGGCTTGCGGCCATCCCGGCCGGTGTCCCTGCGGACATCGCTCGGGGGCTCGCCACCGCCGGTTCCGCCGGTCCCGACAGGGAGGCTGTTGCGATCGCGTCCAGCACTTCATTGGCGGTTGTCCTGGCGGGGCGCTCGGGCGGGCGCAGCTCGGAGGGGCTCGGCGCGACCGGTGCCGGAGCGTTCAGCGGGGCCGGCGTGCTCGCACGCCCGGCCGGACCGGCGGCCGAGGGCATCAGCCTGGCGAGCGACAGATCGCGGCTGCCGACGGCAACGGCCGACACGACGGCAAGGAGCACGAGTCCTGCCATCAGCAGGCGGCGGCGCATGCTTCTGACCGGCGCTGCGGCATCCTTCGTTGACCCGCGAGCCACCCTGTCCCGCTTGAGACCGAGGCGCGACAGCAGGCCTGCCGATCCTTCCGGACGGGCGCGGCGGGCGCCGACGGCCGGCTGCGCGGCCATGGCGGCGCGGCGGGCGGCAGCGATGAAGTCATGCTGCATCGCGGCAGCCTGGGACTCCCCGGCGGGCGGCTCGGCCATGTCGGCGGCCATTGGCTCGGGCGGGCTGTCCATCCCCGGCGCCGCCGGCTGCGGCCAGCTTTCGAGCGGCGGCAGGCGGAAATCGGAGATCGGCACCATTGGCTCGGCCTGGCGCTGGGCGGCGAGATGGGCCCGCACGGCCTGCTGCCAGGTGACGGAGCGGGCCGCCATGGTCTCGGGCTCGAGATAGGCAGGCGCGGCAGGCGCTTCCAGGGTCGCGGCCTCGGCCAGGCCGGCGGGGCCGGCCTGCGCCATCGGGGGTTCGGTTGCCGGGGCGCGGGCCTCGAGCTCGGTCAGCTTGGCAATGATCTGCTCGAGGGTCTCGTGGACCGCGGCGAGGGTCTCCTGGCTGCGCTGATCGGCCTGGGCGCTGGTCGCCCGGACCGCCTCGAGACCATCCTGCAGGGCTTGAAGCTCCGGCGACGGTGCGGCAGCCCCGCCAGAGCCATATTGCGCGAACACGCCATGGGCGACCCGGGCCGCCACATTCTCGGCAACGGCGGACATCTCGGCCCGTCCGTCCTCCAAGGCGCGATAGAGCTGGCCCATGGCATTCTCGAGCGTCGCGAGATGGCCGATGCGCCCCTCGACGACGGCAATGCGCTCGGTGAAGTGGGTCATCTGGCGGTGGATTGCCTCGAGCATCTGGCCCTGCGGCGTCTCGGCCGAGGCCAGACCCTGGATGGCATCCTGCAGCAGGTGCTGCTGCTCGAGAGCCTGACGGAAGCCGAGATCGAGATTGTCGATGCGCCGCTCGAGCTCGGCAAGCACGGAGCTCCCGGCCAGGTCGTGCCGCAGGCCACGCTGCCCCAGCTCGGCGACCAGCTGGTCGACGGTCTGGCCAAGCAGCCGCAGGTCGCGGTCGCTCGCGGTCTCGGCCTTGATGTCGTCGAAGCGCTGATTGAGGCTTTCGATCTCATCGCTCAGCCGCTCGATGCCCGGCGGCGCGGCAGCGGCGCGCTCGGCAGCCTCGGCTTGCCGGGCGACCGCGTCGAGCTTGCGCTCGAAGGCGCGAACCTCGCGCTGGGCCACGGTCACGGCAATCTGCTCGCTGCGGCCCGCAGCATTTTCGCGCTCGACATCGTTCAGGCGAGAGGCGATATCGGACAGCCTGGACTCGAGGGCGACCAGCGCCGGCGCGGCCGCCGGCTCAGATGCAGCAGCGTGCTCGCTCAGCTCGTTGAGCCTGAGCTTCATGCTTCGGAGCGCATCACGGTTGCGCCGCTCGCTGACCTCGAGGTGGTCGACAATGTTGCGCAGCGCGAGCTCGAGAGCCGCGTTCGCGGGCTCGCTCCCTGCTGCCGGCTCAGCCGCTTCCTCGGCGAGCTCGGTCAGTTCGCGGCCAAGGACGTCGATCCGGCTCAGGATCTCCTCGATCGTGGCGGTGGTGCGCTGCTCGTGGCGTTCGAGCCGGTCGAGAATGGTGCGGACCGTCTGGTCGGCGCTGCGGGCCGGCCCCCTGGCGGTTGCCATGAAGCGGCTGACGGCAGTGTCCTGCTCGGCCTCGGTCAAGGCATTGAGCTTGTCGGCGAGGCTGTCGAGCCGCTCCTCCATGTCGGACCGGCCAGTGCTGTCCGGGCGGCGGCGCCCGAGCGCCATCATCCCGCCAGCCATGCGGCGCCGTGCCACGGTGGGCTGCGGCGGATGGTCCTCGTCGGACTGCTCGAGAATGACCGCATTCAGCCATTCGCCCAGCGTCATGCCGGCACGGCGCGCAGCTTCCTTGGCCGCCTCGCGGGTTTCCGCGTCGATGCCCTTCACGCTCCAGGGGATTCCCGGCTTCATCGGCGCTGTCTTTCCATGTCAAGCTCCCCGACCCGCTTCACACAGCAGCGACTCACTTTGGGTCAATTTGCCCCGCCGCGGTGTTGGCCAATTGGTTAACGGGTTTGGTAAACATTCCGTTAAGTCGCCCTCGAAGGGGGCTTGAAATCCGCCCGAGAACGTCGCATGACCGTCGCAAAGAGATGACCCTAGCGTCATTGATCCACCCATGCGCTGCGAGGCGCGGCTGATCGGCAGGATCCGTCACGCCTTCCGCCAATCGACAGGGACAAGATGAAACAGGACACACAGGACCGGCCCGGTCGTGATCGAACCTATTCGATCACCGATCTTTGCCGGGAATTCAGCGTTACACCGCGGACTTTGCGGTTCTACGAGCAGAAAGGGCTGCTGTCGCCGGCGCGGCGGGGCTGGACCCGGCTCTTCAGCTATCGCGACCGGGCGCGGCTGCAGCTGATCCTGCGCGGCAAGCGCGTCGGCTTCGCGCTCGAAGAGATCAAGGAGATGCTCGATCTCTACAATCTGAAGGACGGACAACTGACCCAGCTCAGGGTCGCCTCCACCAAGCTCAAGGACCGGCTCGTCGGATTGAAGAAGCAGCGCCTCGAGATCGACGAGGCGATTGCCGATCTCGAACGCACTTGCGATATCGTCGATGGCATGCTGAAGGAACGGGAAACGGCGGTGCCGCTCAAGACGGCGGCGCGGTAAGCCAAATCGGGGGAACATCGTCATGTCGGTCCTCGGTCTGCCCAAGCCTTCCTGGATGACCGAGGAACTCGACATGCTGGCCGACCAGTCGCGCCGGTTCTTCGAGACCGAGTGCCAGCCGCATTACGAGCGCTGGGAGAAAGAAGGACAGATCGACCGCGCCGTCTGGCTGAAGGCGGGGGCGCTCGGGCTGCTCGGGGCGGAGGTGCCGGAGGCCTATGGCGGACCGGGCGGCAGCTTCGCTCATGACGCGGTCATCACCTTCGAGGCCAACCGCGCCGGCATCGACGGCTGGGGCGGACCGCTCCATAACGCCATCGTCATCCCCTATATCGTGCATTATGGTTCGGAGGAGCAGAAGCAGCGCTGGCTGCCCAAGCTGGTATCCGGCGAGGCGATCGGGGCGATCGCGATGACCGAGCCGTCCGGCGGCTCGGATCTGCAGAACGTCAAGACCCAGGCGCGGCGCGACGGCAACCACTATATCATCCGCGGAGCCAAGACCTTCATCACCAATGGCGCGACGGCGGATCTCATCATCACCGTCACCAAGACCGATCCGACCCAGGGCGCCAAGGGCATCTCGCTGTTCGTCGTCGAGCCGGCCGGGGTCGAGGGCTTCCGGCGCGGCCGCAAGCTCGACAAGATCGGGCTCAAGTCGAACGATACGTCGGAGCTGTTTTTCGACGATGTGCGGGTGCGCGCCGATGCCCTGCTCGGCCCGGAGGAAGGCCAGGGCTTCATCCAGCTCATGCAGCAGCTGCCGCAAGAGCGGCTGCTCATCGCGATCTATGCCATGGCGCGGATCGAGCGAGCGCTGACCGAGACGCTCGCCTATGTCAAGGACCGCAAAGCCTTCGGGCAGCGGGTGATCGATTTCCAGAACAGCCAATTCGAGCTTGCCGAATGCAAGACCGAGGCGGTGATGGCGCGGGTGTTCATCGATCATTGCATCGAGCGGCATCTCGAGGGCGAGCTCGATACGGCGACCGCATCGATGGCCAAGTACCGCATCACCGATCTGCAGTGCACCATCATCGACCGCTGCCTGCAGCTGCATGGCGGCTATGGGTACATGAACGAATTCCCGATCGCCCGCATGTATCGCGACGCCAGGGTGGAACGCATCTATGGCGGCACCAATGAGATCATGAAGCTTCTGATCGCCCGCACCTTGTGAGAACCCGATGACCGAGTGCTTCATCTACGACCATGTCCGCACCCCGCGCGGTCGGGGCAAGCCCGACGGGGCGCTTCACACCGTGACGACGCTCGAGCTGGCAACCCAGGCGCTCTCGGCCATTCGCGACCGGAACGGGCTCGACAGCACGGTTGTCGACGATGTGGTGCTCGGCTGCGTCGATCCGATCGGCGAGGCGGGCGGCGACATCGCCAGGGCGGCGGCGCTCAATGCCGGCTTCGATCAGTCGGTGCCGGGCATCCAGGTCAGCCGGTTCTGCGCATCCGGTCTCGATGCGGTCAATCTGGCGGCAGCCCAGGTGATGGCGGGTCAGAACGCCATGACGATCGGCGGCGGGGTCGAGTCAATGAGCCGCATCGGCATCGGGGCCTCGGGCGGGGCGTGGCCGTCCGACCCGTCGCTGGCGCTCAAGACCTATTACGTCCCCCAGGGCATCTCGGCGGATCTCATCGCCACCAAATACGGCTTCTCCCGCAGCGACGTCGACAGCTATGCGGTGCTCAGCCAGAAGCGGGCAGCGGAGTCGTGGTCGAGCGGTCGCTTTCTCGGGTCGCTGGTGCCGGTGGTCGATCAGAACGGTCGCACGCTTCTCGATCGCGACGAGCATATGCGGCCCGACACCACGATGCAGTCGCTCGGGGCGCTCAAGCCGTCCTTCGCCGAGATGGGCGAGACCTATGGGTTCGACCAGGTTGCGATTCAGCGTTATCCCGAGATCGAGGCCCTCGATCACGTCCATCATGCAGGCAATTCGTCCGGCATCGTCGACGGTGCGGCGGCCGTGCTCCTCGGTTCGGCCGAAGCCGGACAGCGCAGCGGCTTCAGGCCGCGCGCCCGCATCCGCGCCTTTGCCAATATCGGCTCGGAACCTTCGATCATGCTGACCGGGCCTGCCGACGTCACCCGCAAGGTGCTGAGGCGGGCCGGCATGACGCTCGCCGACATCGATCTCGTCGAGATCAACGAGGCCTTCGCTGCGGTGGTGCTGCGCTACATCCAGGAACTCGACCTCGACGTCGACAAGGTGAACGTCGCCGGGGGCGCCATCGCCATGGGGCATCCGCTCGGCGCCACCGGCGCGATCATCCTCGGAACGGTGCTCGACGAACTCGAGCGGCGCAATCTCAATTCGGCGCTGGTGACGCTCTGCATCGGGGCGGGCATGGGAACTGCAACCATCATCGAGAGGGTCTGATGGCGAAAATCGAAGTCGGCGCGGTGCGGGAGTTCAGCGGATCGGGCTATCCTGCGCCGTTCCGCGACCCGGTGCGGGGCCGCCATTCCAAGGCGCTCGGCGATGCCGGCGGCCTGACGCAGTTCGGGGTGAAGCTGGTCAGGCTCGAGCCGGGTGCCGCATCCTCGCAGCGCCACTGGCACGAGGCGGAGGACGAGTTCGTCTACATGCTCGACGGCGAATTGGTGCTGGTCGAATCGAATGGCGAGACGCGCATGGTCCCGGGCGATGCGGCGGCGTTTCCGGCGGGGGTGGCCAATGGCCATCATCTGGTCAACCGGACCGACCGGGACGCCACCTTCCTGGTGGTCGGGACACGGGCATCGCGCGAACGTTGCCATTATCCGGACCTCGACCTGATGTTCGTCGCCGACGACGTCGGGGAACGCTATACCAACCGATCCGGCGACGCTTATTGAGAGCCCGTTCATGACGCTGCGCGATTTGAGCTGCACGGTGGACCGCGACGGCGTGGCGGTGATCACGCTGAGGGTGCCTCAGGGCCTGCTTCCGGTCATCGACGAGGCCACCATCGAGGAACTCGAGGCGTTGGTCGATCGCATCGCCGACGACAGCGCCGTGACGGGCGGGGTGATCACCGGTCACGACGGGCAGTTCTGCGTCGGCGCCGATCCGCGCCTCATGGAACGGCTGATCAGCGACTACCGGGCCGACGAGGCGCGGCGCGGGGCCGAGGAAGCGACGCGGCAACTGCAGGAGCGGGCGGAACGGCTGTCGCTGGTCCTGCGGCGGCTCGAAACGCAGGGAAAGCCCGTGGTTGCGGCGATCAATGGCGCAGCACTGGGGGCCGGTCTCGAGCTTGCGCTGGCCTGCCACCGGCGGATCATCGAGAGCCATCCCGAGAACAAGCTCGGCATGCCGCAGGCGACAATCGGGCTGATGCCCGGAGCCGGCGGCACCCAGAGGCTGCCGCGGCTGATCGGCGCCGAGGCGGCGCTGAAGCTGATGCTGCAGGGGCGGCTGATCGAACCCGAGGAGGCGCGCAAGCTCGGCCTGGTCGAGGAGATGGTGCGCGAGGGCGAGGCGCTGGCGCGGGCCAAGGCGTGGATCGCCGGCGGCGGGCGGGGAATTCAGGCATTCGACGTGAAGGGCTTCCGGACCCCCGGGGGCGAGGTCTATTCGCCGCGCGGTCTGATGGTCTGGCCGGTTGCCAACGCGGTCTATCGCAAGGACACGTTCGACAATTTCCAGGCGCGGCGCGCGGTTCTTCATGCCGTCTATGAGGGGCTCCTGGTGAAGACCATGGCGGGCGCGCTCAAGATCGAGGCACGCTGGCTGACTCACGTCCTGAAGGACAGCCAGATCGTGCCGATGCTCAGGACGCTCTATTACTCCATGGGCGCGCTGGCGCAGGGAGTGCGGCGGCCGAAGGGACTGCCGTTCAAGCCGGTGCGGCGGCTCGGCATTGTCGGGGCCGGATTCATGGGCTCGGGGATTGCGCATGTGACCGCCAGGGCGGGCCTCGAGGTGGTGCTGATCGATCGCGACCAGCAGGCGGCGGACAAAGGGAAGGCACATTCGGCGGCGCTCATGGAAAAGGAGATCGGCCGCGGCCGCGCCAGCGGCGAGGAGGCGGCAGCGGTTGCTGGCCGGATACGCGCCGGCACCGATCTCGCGGCGCTGGCCGACTGCGACCTGGTGATCGAGGCGGTGTTCGAGAACAAGGCGCTGAAGGCGGAAATCCTGGCCGGCATCGACCGGGTGCTGCCGGCCGATGCGATACTCGCCTCGAACACCTCGACGCTGCCGATCACCGAGCTCGCCGGCTTCACGCGGCGGCCGGCCGAGTTCATCGGCATCCATTTCTTCTCGCCGGTCGACCGGATGCAGCTCGTCGAGCTCATCCGCGGCAAGGCGACCGGCGATCGGGCGCTGGCCAAGGCCGTCGACTTCGTGCGCCAGATCGGCAAGACGCCGATCGTCGTCAATGATTCGCGGGGCTTCTTCACCTCGCGGGTGGTGATGACCTACATGGCCGAGGGCTGCGAGATGCTCAAGGAGGGGGTGCCGCCGGCCCTGATCGAGAATGCCGCGCGCATGGCGGGCATGCCGGTCGGGCCGCTCGCCTTGAACGACGAAATCGCGCTCGACCTCGCCTGGAAGATTCTGCAGGCGACCAAGGCGGATCTCGGTGATGCCTATCGGGCGCGGGCCATCGACGCAATCGTCGAGGAGATGGTGGTCCGGCGCGAGCGGTTCGGCCGCAAGAACCGACGCGGCTTCTATGATTATCTCGAATCCGGCCGCAAGCGGCTGTGGCACGGGCTTGCCGAGATCGCGCCGCCGCGTGCGGCCGAGCAGTTCGATGCCGAGATCCTGAAGCAGCGCCTGCTGTCGATCCAGGCGCTCGAGACGGCACGGTGCGTCGAGGAAGGGGTGCTCACAGACCCGCGGGAGGGCGATGTCGGGGCCATATTGGGCTTCGGCTATGCCCCTTGGACAGGTGGACCGCTGTCCTATATCGACACGGTCGGCGTCGATGCCTTCGTCCGGCGCTGCGCCGGCTTCGAGGAGCAGTATGGCGCGCGCTACCGTCCTGCCCGGCTGCTCAGCCAGATGGCGCGGTCCGGGCGAGGCTTCTATGACGGTGCCGCAGGAGCTGGAGCATGATTACCGATCTCAGCGGTCCGGCCTTTCTCCTGGTCGATGTGGTTTTTGTCGTCGTCCTGGGGTTCGCGCTGTTTGTCGGCGGGTTGTGGTGGCGCGGACGCCGACGCAGCCCTGCAGTCAAGCAGGCCGAGGTCGAAGGCGTGCGCGATCTCTACGGCAAGCCGCCGGATCAACCGACCGCTGCCTCGCCCGAGGAGCCGAAGCGGAAATAACAACCGCCTACACTGGCCGCGTGCAGTAATCGGCCAACCGGCGCAGGAACCCCTCGCAGCGCTCGAGCTCGCTCACGGCGACGAATTCGTCAGGCTTGTGCGCCTGCTCGATCGAGCCCGGCCCACAGATGATGGCGGGGATGCCCGCCATCTGGAACAGGCCGGCCTCGGTGCCGAAGGGCACCGTTCCGGTGTCGTTGCCACCGGTCAGCTGAAGTGCGAGGGCCTCGGCCGGCGAGCCCGGCACCGGCATAAGCGGCGGCACGGTGTTGTTGCGCCTGATGACGATGCCGGTCTCGGGTGCGACTGCCCGCATGGCCGGCAGCAGCGTCGCGGCAAGGCGGTCGAGCCGCTGCGGGATCTCATCGGGATCCTGACCCGGGATGATGCGCGCCTCCCAGCGCATGGTGCAGGTGCGCGGCACGATGTTGCGAGCCGTTCCGCCGGCGATGGTGCCGACATGAACCGTGGTGTAGGGCGGGTCGAAGCGGCCGGTCGGGTCGCCGCGCTCGCGCATCTCGCGGGCAATGGCGTTGATCTCGCCGAGGAGCTCGCCGGCGACCATGATGGCGTTGACCCCCTGGTGGCTCAGGCTCGAATGGGCCTCATGGCCCGCCACCTCCGTGATGAAACTCAGCGTGCTCTTATGGCCGTTCACCACCTTCATCAAGGTCGGCTCGCCGATGAAGGCGGCCGATGGCCGCGGCAGAGCGCCGGAGACGATGCGATCGATCAGCGGCCTGACGCCGGTGCAACCCACCTCCTCGTCGCAGGAGAAGGCAAGATGGATGGGCCGCTTGAGGGGCTTCCTAAGGAATTCCGGCACGACGGCCAGGCAGGCGGCGAGAAAGCCCTTCATGTCGGCGCTGCCGCGGCCAAAAATGCGGCCGTCGCGCTCGACGGCGTCGAAGGGATTGCTGGTCCAGGCCTGACCGTCGACAGGCACGACGTCGGTGTGGCCGGAAAGCACGATGCCGCCCGGGATGTCGGGGCCGATGGTTGCCCAGAGGTTGGTCTTGCCGGGCTCAAAATCGACCCTCAGCGAGCGCACACCAAGGGCGGCGAGATAATCTTCGACAAAGGCGATCAGGGGCACGTTGCTGTTGCGGCTGGTCGTATCGAAGGCAATGAGCTGGCGCAGCAGCTCGCGCGTGGTCGATGGCTCGGGCATGAAACTCACTCAGTGAATCGGGCGGGGCAGATCCGGCGAGTCGAGCGAAAATGCCGGAATGTCGACATTGAGCGGCTCACCGTCCTCGGTTTCCATCTGGTAGGCCCCGGACATGAACCCCGAGGGCGTTCCGAGCGGCGCGCCGGAGGTATAACGGAAGCTGCTGCCGGGTGCGAGCGTGGGCTGTTCGCCGACGACGCCGGCGCCGCGAACCTCTTGCACGCGGCCATTGGCATCGACAATCTTCCAGTAGCGGGTCTTGAGCGTCACTGTTCTCTTGCCATTGTTGACGATCGTCACGGTATAAGCCCAGACGAAGTAGCCCTCATCGGGGCGCGACCTGTCATCGAGATACTGGGGCTCGACCGTCACCGATATACCATTCGTCGTGCGCTCATAGTGGGTCATCGAGGGCCCCTTCCGGCATCCAACTCTAGCCAGCGGCACGGGCGATTTCCACAGGCATTCAAGTCAATGGCACTGGCGGCCGGGGCCATTGGGTGCAAGATAGCCGGAGCCCTTCGAGGCTTTGGGAGATGCTCATGGACATGGCGCCGCGCAGCGGAATCCTTCCCGCGCATGCCATTGCAAGGCTTTATGACGAGGGGGCGATCATCAGCGCCAGCCCGTTTGCGCCGGGGCAGATTCAGCCGGCGAGTCTCGACCTCAGGCTCGGGGCTCATGCCTATCGGGTGCGCGCGTCGTTCCTGCCGGGACGAGCCAACACCGTCGAAGGCCGGCTCGAGGCCCTGAAACTCCACAGGATTTCGCTTGACGGGGGTGCGGTTCTCGAGACCGGCTGCGTCTATATCGTGCCGCTCGAAGAGAAGCTGGCGCTGCCCGGCAATATCGCGGCGCTGTCCAATCCCAAGAGCTCGACCGGCCGCCTCGACATTTTCACGCGGGTAATCGCCGACCGCGCCAATGAGTTCGACAAGATCCCGGCAGGCTATGCCGGTCCGCTGTTCGCCGAAATCTCGCCGCGCACCTTTCCGGTGCTGGTGAGGCCGGGTTCGCGTCTGACCCAGATCCGATTTCGGGCCGGGCCCTTCGAGGCAAGCGACAGCCTGATCCGCGAACTCCATCAGCGCGAGCCGCTGGTCACATCGGGTGAGCCCAATATCGACAACGGGATTGCGCTCAGCGTCGACCTGGCAAGCCATGAGGCCGGCCAGCCGATCGGCTACCGGGCCATTCGTCATTCCGGCCTGATCGATGTCGATGCCGTCGGCGCGCTTGAGGTGCGCGACTATTGGGAACCGATTTTCCGGCCGCAGAGCCTGATCCTCGATCCCGACCAATTCTACATCCTGGCATCGCGCGAGGCGGTCAGGGTGCCGCCCGATCATGCTGCAGAAATGGTGCCATTCAATCCGCTGATGGGTGAATTTCGGGTGCATTATGCCGGCTTTTTCGATCCCGGATTCGGCCATGCAGCGGGCGGCGGCGAGGGTGCGAGGGCGGTGCTCGAGGTGCGCTCGCACGAGGTGCCGTTCATCCTGGAGCATGGGCAGATCGTGGGGCGACTGATCTATGAGCGGCTGACCGAGCCGCCGAGCCGCGTCTATGGCCAGGAGATCGGCTCGAACTACCAGCGGCAGGGCCTGAAGCTGTCAAAGCATTTCCAGCCCTTCACGGCGTGAGCTTTGCGCGCTTGACAGCTGCGCGCCAACCTGTTGGTCTCGACGGCCCGGGCGGGCGTAGTTCAGTGGTAGAACGACAGCTTCCCAAGCTGTATGTCGAGGGTTCGATTCCCTTCGCCCGCTCCAGATTATCCCGTAATCTCAAAGATTTATTCAACCATACCACTCCCCGAAGAACCGTCGGCTTTTGTTATACACAGTTATACACAACAAGAACGCCGTCTCGCCCCTTGAATCGAGCATGAGAGCGGGCTGATGAAAGCTCCCAATGTACCGTCCAAAATTGATCGGCATCACGGCAAGGAGGTGTCGCGTGTCTTATCCACCGCACTTCGGCGGTTCGTTGACGTCGTAGACGAGC
>DATAOT010000062.1:0-2205 GCA_036265615.1 Aestuariivirgaceae bacterium | reverse complement strand
GCGTTGAGCGCCAGCCCCGGCTGGCGCATCAGCCGGTCGAGAGCGGCAAGCGCCGCCTCGGCGCTGGCAAGGCCGGCCAGCGCTGCGACCCGGGCGGGCACCGCGGCCGAGAGGCGCAGCACCGCCTTGGCGACGATGCCGAGCGTTCCTTCCGAGCCGATCAGCAGCTGCTTGACGTCATAGCCCTCATTGGCCTTGGCCACCGCGGTGAGATCGCTGAGCACGCTGCCGTCGGGCAGCACAGCCTCGAGCCCCAGCACGCGCTGGCGCATGGTGCCATGGCGGAAGGCCTCGCTGCCGCCGGCATTGGTCGAGATCATGCCGCCGATGGTGGCGCTGTCGCGGGCGCCGATGTCGATGCCGGGCCAGAGCCCATGGGCTCTCGCCGCCTGCTGGAGGGCGGCGAGGGTGACGCCGGCCTCGACGATGGCAGTGCGGGCGAGCGCGTCGACAGCGACGATCCGACGCAGGCGGGCCGTCGATACGATCACCGCATCGGGGCGAGAGGCGGCGCCGCCGGCGATGCCGGTCCGCCCGCCCTGCGGCACGATGGCAACCTTCTCCTTGCGGCATAAGGCGACGACCGCGGCCAGGGCTTCGGTCGAATCCGGGAAGACGGCGAGGTCGGCTCTGAGATTGTCCTTGTGAAAGCCGGGGTCGAGTGTCCTGACCGCATCGCCCTGGCGCACGCCGCCGTCACCGCAGAGCTCGACCAGGCGCTCGCGGAGCCCGGCCATTCAGGCGCGGACCGCGGCGCCGCTGTAATGGAAGCTGAGCGGGCGCAGCGCCCGGGCGCCGTAGAAGGTGTCGAGCCAGGTGATGCGGAAGCCCGACTCGTCGAGAAGCCGCGCGATGTCGCGGTTGATGTGACAGCCGCCGCCATAGCGCCGCCAGACCGGATCGAGCCGATCCTGCAGCTGCGCCACTGCGCGGTCATGCGAGCGCCCATGCTCGCAGAACAGAAGCCGTCCGCTCGACTTCAGCACCCGCCGCATCTCGCCAAGGGCACAGCGGATATCGGGGATGCTGCAGGCAGTATAGGTGAGAACGATGGTGTCGGCGCTGGCGCTGTCGAAGGGAAGCGACTCCGCCCTGCCCTCATAGAGCTCGACCGGAAGGTCGGGGCCGGGCCTGGCATTGCGGATGCGGTGGAGCACCGTCATGTCCGGGTCGACGCCGATCACCAGCTTGACCCGGCTGCGGTCATAGAGCGGCAGATTGACACCGCCGCCGATCCCGGCTTCCACAACCACGCCCTCCGCCTCGGGCACGATGCGCCGGCGCGCCCAGGAACCGCCGCAGGCGGAGCACAGGCCGGCGAACAGTCCCGGACGATAATGGTTGTGAATGGAAGCCGACATAGCCCCTACTCCGTACTGGGCGGCATTCTGCTCCCAATTGCTGAATACTCGCTGAATGAACTATGGCTTTTAGGAGACATTTCATATGGAAATCAAGGAGGAATGGCGCGTCACGCCGAGCGGGCTGACCCGCGGCCGCGGCCTCGGACTCGCATTCGCCGGCCGGCCCGGCCCGTTCAACGCCATCACCGACATTGCCAATCTCGAGGTCGGCTACACGACGCTGATCCGGGGGTCGGGCCGGCTGGTCAGGGGATCAGGACCGGTGCGCACCGGGGTGACCGCGATCCTGCCGCGCGGCCGCGAGCGCGCCCAGCTCGGCTGCGCCGCCGGCGGCTTCTCGCTCAACGGCAATGGCGAGATGACGGGGATGATCTGGGTCGAGGAAGCGGGCCAATGCGAGGGCCCGATCGCCATCACCAACACGCATTCGGCGGGACTCGTCCGCGATGCGCTGGTGAAGTGGACGCTCAGGTCCGGCCAGGCCATGGGCCAGCCTTGGGGGCTGCCGGTGGTGGGCGAGACCTATGACGGCGAGCTCAACGACATCAATGGCTTCCATGTCACGGACGAGGATGTGTTCGCGGCCCTCGACGGCGCTTGTCCCGGACCGATCGAGGAAGGCAGCGTCGGCGGCGGTACCGGCATGATCGCCTATGATTTCAAAGGTGGCTCCGGAACCGCATCGCGGATCGTCGAGGCGGGCGGCGGCAGCTTTGTCCTGGGCAGCTTCGTCCAGGCCAATTTCGGCATCCGCAGCGAGCTCACGATCCTCAGCCTTCCGGTCGGCCGTCATCTCAAGGGCGGCGAGGTGCGCTCGAAACCGATGGGCTCGGTCATCGCG
>DATAOT010000061.1:0-5047 GCA_036265615.1 Aestuariivirgaceae bacterium | reverse complement strand
CTCGATTGCGGCGTTCATCGCCGCCGCCGAGGCAATTTGCGGGCCGACCGACATACTGGTCAACGCCGCCGGTACCACGGCCGAGCACCCCGTGTGCGGCCATCCCGACGACCTCTGGACCAAGATCATCGACACCAATCTGAGCGGTGCCTTCCGCATGATCCGCGCTGTTCTGCCCGGCATGATCGACCGCGGCTGGGGACGCATCATCAACATCGGCTCGACTGCGGCAACCGTCGGCTGGAAGGACAACCCGGCCTACTGTGCCTCCAAGCACGGGCTCATCGGCCTCACCAAATGCGTGGCGCTCGAGGGGGCCGCCCATGGCGTGACCTGCGTTGCGATCAGCCCGACCTGGGTTGAGACCGAGCTCATGCATCGCAATGTCGCCCAGCTGGTCGCCCGCGAAGGAAAAGGGCGCACCGCGGCCGAGGCGATGGCGGAGATCGCCGCCAAGAACCCTCAAGGTCGCATCATCCAGCCGGGCGAGATCGCGGCCCTGGCAGTGTTCCTGTGCAGCGACGATGCCCGCGGCGTGACCATGGAAAACATCCAGATCACCGGGGGCTCCCTGTGGTAGTTTGCCGGATCTGCGCGGTCCGGCGAAGGAAGTGCGGCTTGGCAACGGCCGGCCCGCTGCGCAGCAGCGCCTTGCGCGCGGTCCATTCTTCAGCGGCGTCGAAGCTCTGCAGGAATCGCGCCTCGCCGGCGGCAAAGACGGCGACCGGTATCCCGTCGCGATAGAGCAGGCGATTGCCCGTCAGGGCCGGCAGCCTGGCACCGGGTGTCAGCACGCCGATGAGGTTGAGGGGATCCGCTGCCGAGACCGAGATGAACACGCCGTCTGCTGGCTCGCGGCGCACCTCGCGAAGTTGCCCGACCGCTTCAGGCAGGGCGAACTGCTCACCGGCAAAGCCGGCAACGAAACGGCCGCCCCGGATTTCGCCGGCGCTCTCGAGCCGACGATACACGCGCAACAGGTCGCGCCAGGGCGGCAGCCAGTCCGCTTCCCGCTCCACCAGGCGCCAGAAGACCACGCCATAGCGCTGGAGCAGTGCTCGCGCCACGTGCTCGATGGCGTCGGCCTCGGGCTGCGCGCGGCTCTGTGGCTGCGCGCGGCGCGCCAGCGCCCAGCGCCCGGCCTCCGCCATGCCGTGCGCCGGCCGGCCGCGCCGGCCCTTTCGCGCCCGCGACGACGGCTGGATCAGCGCCCGCAAGCCCGCAAAGCTGTCCGAGGTAATGCGGCCAAGCGACACGAGCTCGCCCAGAGCCTCCTCGACCTCGGCCCGCAGCAGTCCGCTCGTTTCGACGAGTTCCTCGAAGAACGAGGCACCGTGTTGGCGGATCGCCTCCATTACCCTTTGCGCCCGCAAGCTCGCATCGATCTCGGGATCGGCGGCGACGAGCGCCGTCCACCGCGCCAGATGGCGACGTGTCATCAGGGTGATCGGCGCCGTTCTCACCGGCCCGGCCACCACCGGCACAGACTCGCTGCGCGAGCCGGCCAGCGGCCGAAGCCGTGCCCAGGCAAGCTGGCCGCTCGATGAGCGTTGATCGAGCCAGACCGGATCATAGCCTTCGAGCCGGGCAGGAAGGATCTCGGCCTCCCAGGCGCTGGCCGGTGCTTCGAAGCCTTCGAGCTGGCGCACCACCGGCTCGAGTGCCGCCGATCCCTCCATGCGCGACGACGGGCTGACATGCTGCCAATCCAGCAGGAAGCGAATGAAATCCCGGGCCGCAACGGGCTCGATCTCGGCACGCAGCCGCTTCGTGGTGTAGTTGTGGATTCTGGCGAGAAGCCGCCTTTCGCACCACTCCGCTTCGTTGGTCAGCGGCGTGTAGCGGCCGCGCATGGCAAAGCCTTCCACCTGGAGCGCGGCCAGCGCTGCGGCGATGTCCGCCGCCGAAAGACCGAGCGCCTCGGCAAGGCCTGTTTCCGTCACCGGCCCGAGACCTTCGAGCCGTCCACGAAGGATCTCCGCCAGGGAGGTCTCGCGGGCCAGGCCGGCGTCGGCCTCGAACGCAGACGGCACGGCCTGCGGCCACACGGCGTGGAAATGCGCCAGCCGCTCAGTGGCGATCCACACCGAGGCCTTCGGCAGGGCCAGCAGCCTTGCTCGCCCTTGCTCGACCAGATCGTGCAGAAATGGGCTCCACTGCGCGTTTTCCGCAACCTCCTCCGGCGTGAGAAAGCTCAGCCAGAGCAGAGCATCATGGAGCTCGTCAGCATTGGTCGCCTCCGGCCACGCTTCGCCGCGGACCCGGGCGATCGCCTCGGCATCGAGGCTGCCGAGCTCCGATGCATCCTCGCTGGACAGCCAGCGCCGACCCATGACCGCCTGGGTGCGCCGTTCTTCAAGCGGAGCATCGTCGAGGAAGGCGTAGGGCCGCGCCGAGAGAACTTCCATGGCGAGGGGCGATGGCCCGGTCAGGTCGCGCGCCACGACCGCAATCTCGCCCGCCTCCAGCCGCTTGAGCAGCCGGATCAACCCGGCGAGATCGAGCGCCTCGGTGAGGCAGTCGGTGATGGTCTGCCGCACCAGCGGATGATCGGGGATCTCGCGTTCGCCGGTGAGGTTCTCGGCGCAGGCAATCTGGTCCGGGAAAACGGCACCGATCAGGTCCTCGGCCCCCATGCGGATGAGCTGCGGCGCCACCTTGCGCCCGCCCTGGAACCGCGGCAGCGCCAAGGCCACGCCGGTCACCCATCGCCAGCGGGTCTGAAACATCGGGGCGTCGAGGAGCGCCTGGACGAGCACTGGCTCGACCGAGGCCGAATGCAGGTAATGCACCACATCGTTGAGGTCGAAGCTGTGGGCCTTGGTCAGCGAGATCACGATGTTGTCTTCGGTCGCTGCCGCCTGCAGCTCGAAATTGAACTTGCGGCAGAAGCGTTTGCGGAGCGCCAGCCCCCAGGCACGGTTGATCCGGCTGCCATAAGGCGAATGGATGACCAGCTGCATGCCGCCGGCCTCGTCGAAAAAACGCTCGAGAACGATCGTGTCCTGCGTCGGCATGGTCCCGAGCGCCGCCTGGCCGGCAGCCAGGTACTCGTTGAGCTGATCGCCGGCCTCCGGCCCAACCCCGATTTCGCCTAGCCAGTCGCGCAACGGGCTGCCGCTGCGGTCGCGCCTGATCGCCGCGCCGACGCGCTCGCGCAGACGCGACACTGCCGTCGACAGCTCATCGCTGCGTCCCGGTGCCTCTCCCAGCCAGAACGGCAGGGTGGGCGGCATGCCGGGCGCATCCTCGACCCGCACGGTACCGCGCTCGACCCTGAGGATGCGGTAGCTGCGGTTGCCGAGTTGGAACACGTCGCCGGCCATGCTTTCGACAGCGAAATCCTCGTTGAGGGTGCCGACGACGAGATCCTCCGGCTCGAGCAGCACCTGGTAATCGGCATTGTCGGGGATCGTGCCTCCGGCAGTGATCGCGGTCAGACGCGTGCCCCGGCGTCCGCGCAGCATGCCGTTGACCGCATCGTGGTGGACAAGGGCACCCCGCCGGCCGCGCCGCGTGCTGAAGCCGGTCGCCAGCATGGTAACGACGGCAGCATAGTCCTCCGAGGTCAGATTCCGATACGGGTAGGCCCGCCGCATGACGGCGAGAAGGTCCGCGACCTTCCACTCCTGCGCCCCGACCTCGGCTGCGATCTGCTGCGCCAGGACGTCGAGCGGCTGCTCCAGAACAATCAGGCGGTCGAGCTCGCCGCGCGACACGCTGTCGAGCAGCGCCGCGCATTCGACAAGATCGTCCCGCGACAGCGGGAACAGCCGCCCCTTCGGCATGCCGCCGACCATATGGCCCGACCGTCCGACGCGCTGCAGAAAGCTCGCAATGGTGTGCGGCGAGCCGATCTGGCACACGAGATCGATGTCGCCGATATCGATGCCGAGCTCGAGCGATGCCGTCGCCACCAGCGCTTTCAGCTTGCCGGACTTGAGGCGCCGCTCGGCATCGAGGCGCTGCTCCTTCGCCATGCTGCCATGATGCGCTGTGACATGGTCCTCGCCGAGCCGATCGGAGAGGTGCCGGGTGATGCGTTCGGCCAAGCGGCGGGTATTGACGAAGATCAGCGTGGTGCGGTGTTGCTCGATCAACGCCGCAAGCCGCGCATAGATCTGCTCCCACACCTCGCCGGACATCACCGCTTCAAGCGGCCCGCCTGGCACCTCGATGCAGAGGTCACGCGCGCGCTGGTGCCCGATATCGACGATGTCGCAGCTCGGCGCGGTCGGGCCGTCGCCCGTTCCCACGAGGAACTGTGCCATCGTCTCGACCGGCTTCTGCGTGGCCGAGAGTCCGATGCGCAGCGGCGGTGCGCTGGCGAGCGCCGAGAGGCGTTCAAGGGAGAGCGCAAGATGACTTCCCCGTTTGGTGGCCGCCACGGCATGAATCTCGTCGACGATGATCGTCCGTGTGGTGGAAAGCATGGCCCTGCCGGTTTCCGATCCAAGCAGGATGTAGAGCGACTCCGGTGTGGTGACGACAATGTGCGGCGGCCGGCGCAGCATCCTGCCGCGGTCCGATGGCGAGGTGTCGCCCGTCCTCACCGAGGCTCTTATCTCGACATCCGGTAGACCCATCTTCTCGAGCGTCTGCCGGATGCCGGCGAGCGGCTCGTCCAGATTGCGATGGATGTCGTTCGAGAGCGCCTTGAGCGGCGAGACATAGACGATCTGCGTCTCGTCCTTGAGCGTTCCCTCGATGCCTTGCCGGACCAGGCTGTCAAGCGCCGCCAGGAACGCCGCAAGCGTCTTGCCGGAGCCGGTGGGCGCTGCAACCAGCACATTGCGGCCGGACCGAATGGCCGGCCAGGCTTCGGCCTGGGCAATCGTCGGGTCGCCGAACCGGCTCTCGAACCAAGTGGCAACCGCAGGATGAAAAATCGCGTCTGCTGTCATTGCGGGCAGTTTTCGCATCGTTCACGGAAACCCAACATATGGGGCAGAGTTTTCGTCGTTCAACAAGTACACAACCGGGCCGGGTGTGGTCGGGCGCCTTGACCGTGACGCGCCGGCCCGTTCACGGTTTCCATTCCACATGG